>DATIQI010000248.1:0-23543 GCA_035470985.1 Acidobacteriota bacterium | reverse complement strand
GGTTCCCTCGGAAGTCTCCACGCGGTAGTAGTAGATGCCCGCGGGGAGCGCGCGGCCGGCGCCGCTCAGCCGGAGATCGCAGTAGCCCGACGCGGACGCCCCGACCCCTTCGACGACGCGAACCGAGCGTCCGGACGTGTCGAAGACCCGGATGCGGAGCGCGCCGGGACGGCTCGTCCGCACCGTGAGCGTCGCGTCCCCGCGGCTGGGGTTCGGCGCCACGCTCGCGACCGGGCCCGTCTCGGTCGCCCACACATCCACCTCCAGGTCCGCGCGCACCAGCGCGCCCGACGTCAACGCCCCGTCGAGCCGCACGGGGAGGCGGCTTCGTCCCTGGGGGAGGAGGCTGAAGAGACGCCGCAGATCGTTCTTCGCGAAACAGGCCGCGATCTCTCCCGTGCCGTTTCGGTCGCTGTCGCCCTCGACCGAACTCTTCTCCTGGAGCGCGGGGATGCTCGACACCTCCCCGGTTCCGAGCGAAACGAGCCGGAGCGTCGAGAGATCGACGTCCGCGTTCGCGTAGGCGTCTCCCAAGGGCTCGAGCCGGAAGCAGGCGGTCGGCTTTCTCGTCCCGAGCCGGATCGCCCGGTCGCCGGGCGCGGGGAAGGCGCGGGCGGCCAAGACGTCGAGGATGGTCGCGGTCGTCGAGGCGGAAGCGGACCCCGTGCCGTCGCTCACCGACAGGACCACGACGAAGCCGCCGCCCGACGCGTAGGCGTGCGACGGATTCGGCCCGACACCCGACGCCTGGTCTCCGAAGTCCCACGCGTGGCTCAAGGGATCGCCGTCGGGATCGGCGGAGGCGGAACCGTCGAAGGAGATCGGCACGCCCGCGACACCGGCGTAGGGCCCCCCGGGATTCGAGACCGGGGCGCGATTCACGTCCGTCACCGTCACCGCGACGACGGCGCTCCCGGCCAGCGCGTTCACGGCGGTGATCTCGATCGGGTGCGTTCCCGCGTCCGTGAACGAAGGCGTCCACGTGAAGATCCCGGTCCCTTGCGCCGCGTCGGCCACGAACGACGCGCCGAGCGGGAGCGGCGCGGCCTCGAGCGCCAGGAGCGGATCGCCGTCGGGGTCGGCGGCGGTCGCGGCGAACGCGATGGTGGTTCCCTCCGGCCCTCCGGCGGCGGTGGGCGCCGCGATCGCGGGCGGCCGGTCGGTGTTGGCGATGCGAATCGAGACCACGGCGAATCCCATGACGGGCTCGGCCCCGCTGATGGGCGTGGCGCGCGGAACGCTTCCCGCGGAGATCGTCACCGCGTACTCGCCCGCCTGCTCGTACCCCGGAGTCCAGCGGAGGGTGCCGGCCGCGTACGGCGGGTCGGCCTCGAAGAGCGCGCCGGCCGGGAGCGGTTCCGCGGCGAGCGACACGAGCGGGTCGCCGTCCGGATCCGAAGCGGCCGCCGCCACGGTCAGCTCGGCCCCTTCCGCTCCGAAAACTTCCGGCGGAACCTGGACGATCGGCGGCGCGTCGGGTCTCGGAGCGATCGACAGGATCATCCCGGCGGCTCCTTCCTGGGGACCGGTCGTTCCGGAAATCGGGTCGTCATGCACCGAGATCGCCGTGATGCCGATCTGGAAGAGCCCTGTTTGGGTCGCGCCGGGCGTCCAATCGAACGCGCCGCTTCGTAAGTCCGGGGCCGCGACGAACGTGGCGCCGGGGGGGAGCGGCGCCGCGTCGAGAGCGACGAACGAATCGCCGTCCGGATCGGAGACCGACACGTCCGCGTGGACGGGATCGAGCGCCATCCCCTCGATCCGCGACGGCACGATCAGCTCGGGCGGCCGGTCGAAATCGAGGATGCGCACCACGGTTTCCGTGGAGGCTTCCAAGATCGTCTGGGTCTGAGGGACGACGCTCCGCGCGCGGCTGACGATCGTGTACGCGCCGGCCTGGTCGAATTCAGGGGTCCACCGGAAGGTCCCGGTTTCGCCGTCGACCGATACCGTGAACGTGGCGCCCTCCGGCAGTCCCTCGGCGGTGAGGCTGAGGAGCCGCTCTCCGTCGGGGTCGTAGGCGCCCACGTCGAACAGGACCTCCTGGCCCTCGGAGACCAGCTCGAGGGTCGGGGCGACGATGATGGGCGGGTCGTTCGTCTCGGCGACGTCGATCGTGGTGGTCGCGATGGTGCGGAGCGGATCGGAGGCGACGAAGCGAACCTGGTACGTGCCGGAGTGGAGGTAGCCCGGCGTCCACGTCAGGGTCCCGCCCCTCCCGTCCGGGGCCGCGACGAAGAGCGCGGCGTGATCGCCGGGGAGCGCCGAGAGGTCCGCCGTGAGCGAGAGGATCGGGTCGTCGTCGGTCGCGGCGGCGGAAACCTCGATCACGATCGGGGATCCTTCCGCGGCGGACACCGTTGCCGGGGCCGAGAGGAGCGGAGGCTCCAGAGACCCCTGGCCCGTCACGGCGCGGAAACAGTTGATGCGGCCGTAGCCGTGGTAGACGTCGAAGCCGGGGAGATCCTCGAACGCGCGACCCACCAGGTCGTCGGCCGTTCCCCGGATGATGTTCATGACCTGATCGGGCGTGCGCGAGGGATCCTGCCCGAAGAGGAGCGATGCCAGCGCCGAGACCATGGGGGTGGCCATCGACGTCCCCGAAAAGGCCACGTCGTAGTTCGTGTCGCTGGCGTACCAGAGGCCGTAGATGCCGATGCCCGGCGCGACGACGTCGATGTGGGCGCCGAAGTTGCTGAAGGAGGCGCGATCGTCCCTCGAGTCGGTCGCGCCGATGCCCATGACGTCGTGGTCGTAGGCGGCCGGGTAGGCGATCAAGTTGGAGCCGTTGTTCATCATCGCGGCCGTCACGACGCAGCCGCGTCCGTGGGCGTACTGGAGCGCGGATTCCAGGATCAGCGACGGGCCGGTTCCGCCGACGCTCATGCTCAGGACCCGGGCTCCGTTGTTGGCCGCGTAGTAGATCGCGCCGCCCCACCACGTGTACAAACCGAAATTGCTCGAGTCGAGGATCTTCAGCGGCATGATCCGGCAGCGCCAGTCGAGCCCGGCGTATCCGAGGGCGTTGTTGGCGGTCGCGCCGATGATGCTCGCGACGTTCGTGCCGTGACCGTGGTTGTCGCGGACGTCGTTGTTCGCGTTCGCGAAGTTCCAGCCGTGGACGTCGTCGATGAAGCCGTTCCCGTCGTCGTCCAAGCCGTTCCCCGGGATCTCTCCCGGAAAGGCCCAGATGCGTCCCGCGAAATCGGGATGGTCGAGCTTGATCCCCGTGTCGAGCACGGCCACGAGGATGTCGGAGCTTCCGGTCGTGACCTCCCAGGCCTCCGTCGCCTTCACGTCGGACCCTGCGATCTCGCCGGAGCCCGGGGCGTTGGTCCCGTCGTTTCGAAACGCCCACTGGCGAGAGAAGTAGGTGTCGTTCGGAATCAAGGCCGCGCTGGATCCGGCGGCGGCGCCTTCCCCGAACGCGTCGGCCTCGGCGCGGTCCACCTCGGCGTGGCGGGCGAACGCCGCCACCGCTTCGGGCACTCGGCGGGAGTCGGCCAATCGGAGCACGTAGATCCGATCCATCCCGAGCCGCCGGAAGAGCGCGGGATCGGCCGGAGGTCCCGCGAAGAGCGGCTCCGCGGCGACGACGCCGGCGCGCTCCATGAGTCGCGTGATCCCCGGCGAGTCGGCGCGGAACCCGCCCGCCGGCCCGGGTTCGAGCCGGACGCGCGCGCGGAACTTCACGACGATCGAGCTCGCGTCGGGCGCCCCCGCGGCCGTGACAGGCTCGGCGATCGCACGACCGGGAGCGAGGGAGAGGAGGAGAACGAGGACCAAGGCGGATGGGCGCGGATTCATGGGCCCCCCCTGAGCGCCCGCTGAGGGTCCGAGACCCGGGAGCCGGGCCGTGCGGGCCGGAATCAGCGATCCGAAGGCCCCCGAGCACGGGAGCCGCCTAAGAGGCTAGCAAATCGCCGCTCCGGAACACGGGTTTTTTCCCCGCTTCCTCAGCGCCCCAGTACGACGCGCCCCCCGAGAGCCGCCAGGAGCGCCACCCCGAAGGTCGCCACCACCGTGGCCCCCGTCGGAAGGTCGAAGGCGTAGGAGGCGACCATTCCCGCCACGCTCACCACGATGCCCACGATCCACCCCAGCGCGAGCCGCGCGCGCGCGCCGTCGGCCAGGAGCATCGCGATCACCGACGGCACGATGAGGTAGGTGAAGACGAGGAGCACGCCCGCGATCGCCACCGACTGGGTGACCACGAGCCCAAACGTCGCGTAGAAGAGGAAGTCCCACCAGCGGACCCCGGCCGGGGTGTACGCCCCCTTCTCGCCGCGGGAAATGGCGAAGAAGGGGCGGCGCCAGGCGACGTGGAGCGCCCCCACGCCGGCGTAGAGCGCGGCGCTCGCGGCCACCTCCTCGGGCGTGGCCGCGAGGAGGTTCCCGACGAGCATGAACTTGATGTGCTCGGCGCCCTCGGGGGTCCGATCGACGATGAGGATGGCCGCCGCCGCGGCGACGGCGTAGACGATGCCGATGAAGGCCTCCTGGGGGATGCGGCGTTGCTCGGCCTTCAGCATGGCGAGCGTGGCCGCCCCCACCAGGACGGCGCCGATCGAAAAGAAGTGCGACGCGCCCGAGTGGAGGTCGTGGCCGAAGAGGAACCCCACCGTCGCGCCGAGCGCGGCGACCTGCGCCATCGCGAGGTCGACGAAGATGACGCCGCGCTCGACGACATGGAAGCCGAGGTAGGCGTGGATCCCCGCGATCGTGACGCACGCGAGGAGCGGCCAGAGGAGGAGCGCCGCCGCTTCGTTCATGGCCGGCCGCCGTGGTGCGCGTCGTGGAGGAGCCTCAGTTGCACGTCGAAGAGGGTCAGATAGTCGCGCGCCTCCGGCACCGCGCCGACCGACGGGGGCAGGACGACCATGGCGGCGCCCGCGCTCTTCGCGATCCGCTCGGGGAGCTTGGGGTCGAAGTAGGGCTCCACGATCAGGAGCCGCGCGCCCTCGCTCTTCATGCGCGACGCGAGGTCCTGGACGTGGCGCGGCGGCGGCGGGACGCCGGGCCGCGGCTCCACGAAGCCGACGACCTCGATGCCGAACGCCTGCGCGAAGTAGGACCAGGAGCGATGGTAGGTCGCGGCCTTGGCGCCCGCGATCCCGTACTCGGCGGCCCTCGCCTTCCACTCCTCCAGCTTCGCCCGTAGCCGCTTCTCGAACGACGCGTAGCGCTCGGCGAAGTAGGCGCCCTCCTCCGGCCGGACGCGGCCGAAGGCGTCGCGTAGGTTCGCCGCGACGATGAGTCCGTTCGCCGGATCGAGCCAGTAGTGCGGGTTCCCGAGGGGATGGACGTCTCCCTGCTCGCGTCCGACGCGCCCGCCCGCCTCCAGCACCGTCACGCCCTCCGAGGCGTCCACGAATCCAGGACCGCCGGGGAGGATCTTCTTGTTCCGCGCGCTCTGCAGGAGGCCCGGAACCCAGCCGACCTCCAGATCCCGTCCGACTTCGACGAAGAGGTCGGCCTTTCGGAGTTTCAGCAGATAGGACGGCTTCGCGTCCACGAAGTGGGGATCCTGATACCCCTTCGTGAGCGATTCCACCGCGACCCGGTCGCCGCCGATCTCCATCGCGATGGAGGCGAGGTCTTGCGTCGTCGTGACGACCGAGATCCGGTCGGCCGCGCGGGCCAGGCCGATCTCGGCGATCGGGTCTTCCTGGAAGACGGGGATCCGCGCGCCCGGCGCGAGGAATCCGAGCGCGAGGATCACCGCGCCCGTGAAACGCGCCAGCAGGTTCATTCGTTTCGGCATGGCTCCGGCTCCTCTCGGCTCAGAACGGGTGCTGCCCGTGGGGGCCGATGTTGAACGTCGTCTTCAGGAAATACTGGCTCTCGTCGGGGCCGCCTTCGAGACTCAGGCGGCGGACCTGCGCGCTCAGCGAGGCGAACTCGCTCGGGTTGAACGTGAGGAACCCGAGCCATCCGGTCGCCGGCTCCTCCTCGGGACCGTCCAGCGTGTCCGACCAGTCGTAGCGGCCCCCGACGTGCCAGCGCCGCGAGAACTGGAAGTCGGTCCAGGCGTAGCCCCCGCGACGCACGACGTCGGGTCCGCCGTCGGTCTCGGCGGTCCGCTGCATCCACTCGACCTGCGCGATCAGGGATCGGTAGATGGCGCGGCGGGGATTCTTCCAGCGAAACGTGACGTCCGCGCCGGCGACGCTCGCGCGAAGCGCGGACGGCGTCACGTTCGAGTCCGCCTGCGCGAATCCGTTCGCCCCGTCGGCCCAGCTGCCCCCGATCGCGAGGTTCGCCGCCTCCGAGAGATCGAAGAAGGTGGAGAGCCGGCCGAGATAGAGGAGATCCTTGCCGCGATAGGGAGCGAACGCGACCGGTCCTTCCTCCGCCTCCGGCGTGTTCGTGATCTCCGCGTCCACGTTCGCGTAGAAGGGAAGTCCCGGCACCAGCCACGACGCCGACGCGCCGGCCGCGGCGAGGCCCTCCTCGCCGAAGAAGCGTTCCGCGGCGAGGGGCCGGTCGGCGAACGCCGTCTCCGGTGGGTGGGTCCGGTTGAACTTCCCGAAGTTGCCGCGGAACTTACCCAGCTTGGCGGTCAGTCCGGCGGGCAAGGCGAGGAACGTGATCGTCCCCTCCTCGAGATCGACGCCCTCCTCCGGGCTCACGGCGATGTAGAAGTCGGCGCGGCTATAGGGATCGACGTTCGCCTGGAACGCGACCTCGGCCTCGCGGAACGAGAACGCCGAGGAGCCCTCCGCGTTGTTCTGGTCGCCGGCCTCGGCTTGGAACCAGCCGATGACGCTCAAGGCGGGATTCAACAGATTCGAGCCCGAGGGGAGCGCGCTCCCGGTCCCGGGCGATTGGGCCTGCGCCGCGGCCGCGACGACGACGCTCCAGACGAGGAGCGGCGCGATCGCGGCCGCCGCGCGCGCGAGTTCTCGCACGACAGCCTCCGTGACTTGATTGTTGGGTTGTGAAACGGGCGACGAAGGGGAGGCTAGGCGAGCGGAGGGGCGCGTCCCGGGGGTGTCGATGGGGTCGTGGTTCGAAGGGGCTCGGCCGCCGGCTGCGGGACCGCCGCGCTGACCGATTCGATCGCCGGCAGCTCCACCGGGTTCACCACGTCGGCGGCGCCCGAATGGATGAGCTTGCAGACCTGGCAGGTCGGATCGCCGGCGTGCTCGTGGAACACCGCCCCGGCGACCCATCCCCCGAGGAGGACGAGCGCCGAGAGGGCGGCGGCACAGAGGAAACGGCGGTCGCGAAGCATGGTCATCCCGAAAACCCTATCCCCGATCGAGGGGTTCCGGCAATCACCCCTTTCGGGAGGCCCAGATCATGCCGGCGCCCCAGACGATCAAGAGGACCGGCCAGTAGCGGAGAATGTTTCCGTGGAGGTAGCCGAACTCCTTCAGCAGGAGGAGCGCCCCGACCGCGATCAGGGTGAGGGGAAACGCGATACCGCTGCGGCCGCCGCCGGCCATTCGTGACCTCCCGATGGTTGGGGTGTTGGTTCGTTCAATCGGCGCGCTGGGGCCCGCGCTTGAATTTCACGTAGAGGAGCGCGCCGTCCACGACGACGAGGAGCGGCGTTCCCTTTCCCTCGGCGACCCAGATTCGGGCCTTGCCGCGTCCGCCCACCTGCTCGACGAAGTCGTCTGGCAGGGACCGGGCCGTCAGCGGCGAATGGAATTCCAGGCGAACGGGGCCTTCGGGGGGGAGCCGGATCTCGGCCGCGCCCCCGAAGCCTCGGATCGTGATCTTCGCCGGGGCCACGTCTCCCACGATCACGCGCGCCGCGCCCGACATGAGGCCGACCTCGCACGTTTCGGGCCGGAGGTCGGAGAGGTCGATTTCGGCGCCGGAGAGATAGCACTCGCTCGTCAGCCGGATCGGGACCCGCCGCGGGGCCGTCAAGTCGAGCGAGCCTCCGAACGGCGCCATGTTCGGAATGAGGGTCCGCTTCGGCCACTCGAAGAGGCCGGCCCCGCCGCTCGCGCTCCAGCGGTATTCGGCGTCCTTTCGGCTCACGCCCCTCCAGGTCGCGGAGAGGGCGCGTCCCGCCGCCGCCTTTCCCGAGAGGGACGTTCCGGCGCCAGCCGCACCGGCCGAGGCGAGGACGACCTTTCCTCCCAGGGTCCTGGTCCGGATCGTCAGGGCCTCGACCTTGGGCCGCTCGAGGTCGATGCGCGCCGCGTGCGAATCGCCGGCCGCGGCCTGATTGTGGGCCAGCCACCACGCCCCCAGCCCGATCGCGCCGAGCGCCAGGACGGCCGCCAGCCAGCCGAGGAGGAGGTTCTTCATGGCGTTCGCGAGGAGGGCGATTCCGATGAGGATGATGAGGGCGGGCCAGAACTGGAGAAACCAGGGCACAACGCCCTGAGGGAGGTACCCGAGCTGGGAAGCGAGAAGGACCCCACCTAGCCCGACGAGAATCGCCCCGAAGAGGAGCCGTCCGAAGCTCACGATCGGATGAGTATCACGGGGCCCCAGCCGGCACAAGGGGACCGACCGACGTTACGGGCGGCGCGCCCCCGGGGTCCGCCACCGGGGGAGACCAGGCGGAGCGCGAAAAGCGGGTAACTCGTTATTTGGTATCCCGATTCAGGTATACCAAAGTAGAAGTGAAGTTCAGTTAACTTTCTCTTGCACCACCGCACAATTGACTGCAATCTTCACTCCGCGCTCGGCGGCACGATGGCATCGAGCGGAAAACGACGAATCGAGCGGGGCCGGCTCGGCCCCGCACCTTGACCCTGGAGGCAGCGTGAACCCCTCGCGAAGCACCCACGGATTCGTGACGGCAGTCGCCTTGATGCTCCTCGCACCTTCGTCCGCCTCGTCCTACCCCTCCTACGCCGATCAGCAGGAAGGCTCCTCCAAGTTCCGGCTCCACGGGTACGGCGAAGTCCACTACAACAACCCGCGCACCGGGACCATGGACCAGAACAAGACCTCGGAGCTCGACTACCACCGCTTCGTCCTCGGTTGGACGTACGAGTTCACCCCCGATCTCCGGATCGACGCCGAGGTGGACTACGAGCACGCCGCCGGCGAACTCGAGCTGGAATACGCGCACCTCGACTACGACATCGGCGCCACGACCTCGCTTCGAGTCGGGAGCATCCTCATGCCGGTCGGGTCGCTGAACGAGTATCACGAGCCTCCGACGTTCTACAGCGTCGAGCGCCCCTACGTGCAGAACAGCATCATCCCCACCACCTGGCAGGAGAACGGAGCGGGCGTCGTGGGGCGCGCCTCGGGCGGATCGCTGGCGTACCGCGCGTTCGTCGTGGCCGGGCTCGACGCGAGCAACTTCACCACGTCGAGCGGGCTTCGCGGCGGGCGCTCCAAGGGCGTCCGGTCGAAGGCCGAGGACCTCGCGCTCGTCGGCCGCCTCGAGTACGCGACCACCGCGGGCGTCTCGTTCGGCGTGTCGGGCTACTACGGCGGCGCCGATCAGATGACGGTCGACTCGGTGGACGTGAAGGTGGGGCTGGGCGTCGCCGACATCCGCTACAAGCGCCACGGTTTCGATCTCCGGGCGCTCTTCGCCCGCGTCTCGGTGGACGGCGCCGACCAGGCGAGCGTCCTGGCGACCGCGGAAAGTGGTTCGCCCCAGTCGATCGGCGAGGCGATGCAGGGATGGTACGGCGAGGCCGCGTACGACCTCCTGCGGCGCGACCGGAAGTCCGACTCGCGGCGCTCCCTCTGGATCTACACCCGCTACGAGCGGTTCAACACGAACGAGGAGATGCCCTCCGGATACGTCGCGAGCCCCGCGGCCGACCGGACCGTCGTCTCGGGCGGGCTGGCGTTCATGCCGATCGAAAGCGTCTCGTTCAAGGCCGACATCGAGCACTGGGAAGACGAGACCACCGGATCCGACGCTCAATTGAACCGCGTGAATGTCGGCGCGGCGTTCATGTTCTAATCGTGGATCGGAAGGAGACACCCATGCGCGTTCCTCGGTTCGCCGCGTCCGTACTCTCCGCCGCGCTCACTCTCGGGGCGATCGCGGCGCCCTCCCCGACCGCCGCGGGCTCCGAGGCGGCGGGCCGGCCGGCCGCCGCCTCGGCCGCCGGCGTCTCGGCCCCCGCCCCGTTCGCGCGCGTCTACCTCGCGCTCCGAGGCTGCACCTCCTGCTCCCACTGCCGGACGACCATCCGACAGATGACGAAGGGGAGCGCCAAGGGCGGCGAGACGCGCGTTTCGGGGGAGCAGGTCGAGGTTCTCTACGCGAAGCCGCGCGTCGTTCCGCTGCGCGAGGTGATTCGATCCCTGGCCGACAACCGGCTCCACGATCTCAGCCTCGTGGACGTTCTCTTCGAGGCGAAGGGCGCCGTCGCGAAGGGCGCCGACGGAGCGCTCGCCTTCACGATGGCGGGAACCGGACAGGCCTTCCCGATCCGCTTCGCCGAGCACGTGGAGCGTCCCGCCGACGGGAGCCCCGTCCGCCTGATCGCCGTGGTGGACGGCTGGCGCGGGAAGAGCGGCCTCACGCTCGTCGCCCGCGAGGTTCACGCGGGGACGTAGCCGCTCCGATCCCGCGCGTGCCGGGGCTCTTGACAGGAGCCGCCCCCCCGCGCACCATTCGCGGTCTCGGCATCGTCAGGGAGGGGGCATGCTCTTCGATCTCAAGGGTAAGACGGCGTTCGTGACGGGCGGCACGCGCGGGATCGGCAAGGCGATCGCGCTCGATCTGGCCGAGATGGGCGCCGACGTGGCGATCAACTTCTTCCGGAGCCGCGACTCCGCGAAGCAGGCCGTCGCGGAGATCGAAGCGAAGGGCGTGAAGGGAATCGCCATCCGGGCGAACGTGGGGAACGAGGAAGCGATCCCCAAGATGTTCCACGAGCTGCGCGAGCACTTCGGCAAGCTCGACATCTTCGTCTCCAACGCGGCCATCGGCCACTTCGGGAACATCCTCGACGTGGACGACAAGATGTGGGACATCGCGATGAACACGAACGCGAAGGCCCTCCTCTTCGGCGCGCAGGAAGCCGTGAAGATGATGCCGGAGGGCGGACGGATCGTCGCGCTCACGTCGCTCGGCTCCCACCGCTACATTCCCGGCTACGCCGCGATCGGCGTCTCCAAGGCCGCGATCGAGACGCTGGTGCGCTACCTCGCCTACGAGCTGGCCCCCCGCAAGATCAACGTGAACGCGGTGTCGGGCGGGTTCATCGACACCGACTCGCTGAAGATCTTCCCGAGCTACGACCAGCTCATCTCGGAGTCGATCCGCCGCACGCCGTTCGGCCGCGTCGGCACGACGGAGGAAGTGGCGAACATGGCCGCGTTCCTCTGCACGCCGCAGGCCTCCTGGGTGACGGGGCAGACGATCATCGTGGATGGGGGCTACACCCTCGGGTAGGCGGTCCGGCCTCGCGCGCGCGCGCGGCGCCGCGGCGTCGGCCCGCCGCGCCGCGCCCGCGCTCCTTCTCCTCGGCGCGCTTCTCGCTTCGGGGTGCGGCGACTCCGCGGACCGCGCCCCCGATCTCCCGGGCGCCCTCTACGAGCCGCCCCGGCCCGCGCCGGCGCTCCGTCTCTCCGGCGCCGCCGGTCCCTACGACCTCGCCGCGGAACGCGGCCGCGTCGTCCTCGTCTTCTTCGGCTTCACGAATTGCCCCGATATCTGCCCCGCCACGCTGGAGAACTGGGCGAAGGTCCGCGCGCTCCTCGGCGAGGACGCCGCGCGCGTCCGCTTCCTCTTCGTGAGCGTCGATCCGAAGCGCGACACGCCGGAGATCGCCGCGGGCTACGCGGCCCGGTTCGATTCCACGTTCGTCGGCGTGGCGGGAACGGAGGCGGAGATCGCGGACGTCGCGCTCGCGTGGGGCGTCACGGTCGGGGGCGGGCCGGAGGAGATCGTCCACGCCTCCCAGGTCTTCCTGGTGGACGCCGAGGGACGGCTCCGGTGGGGGTACGGCCGCTCGGTCACGACCGAGCAGATCGCCGGGGGCGTCCGCTCGTTCCTGCCGCGAGCCGGCTAGGCTTCCGGGGGCGCTCCGGGATTCGAGCCGCGCGAAGACTCCGGCGGTTCGAGATTCCCCAGCCGGCGCGTCGTGGCCGGTTCGAAGAGGAGCACGTGGACGTCGCCGTCCGTCGCGGCGGGACAGTGCTCCACGCCGCGCGGGATCACGACCAGCTCGCCCGGGCCCACGGTGAGGTCTCCGTCGCGAAGACGCATCGTCAGGACGCCCTGGAGCACGAGGAAGAGCTCGTCTTCGTTCTCGTGGTGGTGCCAGACGAACTCGCCCCGCAGGCGCACCGCCTTCGCCTGAAAGCCCGACACGTCGCCGACCACGAGAGGGCTCCACGGCCCTGGAAGGCGCTCGAACGTGTCCCGGAGCCGGACCACTTCGACCGCGCGGCTCATTCGCCCTCCCCGCGATGGCGGTCCGGCGCCCACCACCCCACGAGTCGCGTGCTTCCGAGGAACGCGGCCAGCCGCCGGTCGAAGAGGAAGATCGTGATGATCCCGAGATTCACGGTGGTCGAGACGACGACCACGCGGACCAGCTCGGGGTCGCTTCCGAACTGAACGGGGCGGCTGAAGAGGAGGCCCAGCGCGCACGCCTCGGCCGCCGCGGCGACGGCGACGCCCCAGGGCCGCGCGCTTCGGCGGCCGAGCCAGAGAGCCGTCATCACGAAGAACGACCCGCCGGCGAGGAGCGCGGAGAGAAACAGACTCTGATACGCCATCTGGAGTCCGTAGCCGAAGAGCGTTCCCTCGGCCGTCTGCTTCGCGACGTAGAACGCGCCCCCCACCACGCCGCTCAGGAGTTCCTGGAACGCCTTCAGCGCCCAGAGCGCGGTGAGGGCGTAGACCACGATCGGCCGCCCGACGGTGCGCGCCGCGGTCATGACCCGCCTAGACCGGCGCCGCCACGGAGACGACGGGCTCGTGCCGCACGGGGAAGTTCACCGAGCTGGCGATGAAGCACTCGTGGTGCGCGCGCTCGTGGAGCGTCCGGGCCAGCTCCGGATCGGATCCCCCCGCGATCGTCACGCGCGGCCGAAGGAGCACGTCGGTGAACTTGAAGGTCCGTTCGACGCGCTCCATGGTGCCCGAGGCGTCGTCCTCGTACGCGATCACGTTCACGCCCTTCCGGGCGCAGAGCGCGACGTACGAGAGGAAGTGGCACATGGAGAGCGACGCGACGAGGAGATCCTCCGGATTCGTCAGCGACGGATCGCCGCGGAAGGCGGGCGCCGACGTGCCGCGCAGCGACGGTTTTCCCGCGAAGTCGACGCGGCACTCGCGCGAATAGGTCTCGTACGAGGTGGTGCCGCCCTTCACGGCGCCGGTCCAGACGAGGCGGCAGGCGAACTCGTGCGCGTTCGATGCGGGGCTCATGGCAATTCTCCCGTGGCGGCCGCGGCGGCCGGGCCGGGAACGGGGATCTCCTCGCTCCGGTCGAGCGCCGGCGAAAGACGGCCGCGAAGATCGAAGAACAGGTACGCCGCGACCAGCCCGAGGAGGCCGATCCCGGTCCACGGAATCCAGGCGACGCCGTGCGACGCGTCGAGGAGCGCGCCGCCCACGAGCGGGGCGAGCGACCATCCGAACGAATTGAAGAGGCCGTAGACGCCCATGTACCGGCCGCGCGTCTCCTCGGTGGCGAAGCCGGCGGCCAGGTTCATGGCGGAAGGCGTGGCCACGATCTCCCCGATGGTGACGACGGCCATGCAGAGGGCGATGGCCGCCGCGCCCGAGGCGAATCCCATCATGGCATAGCCCGCCGCGAGAAGCACGCTCCCGAGGGTCAGCGCCGTCGTCATGCGATAGGGAGCGAGTGCGCGGACCGCGGGGAACTGGAGCAGCGTCACCATGCCGCCGTTCAGGGAGTAGATCCACCCCAGCTCGATCTTGCTGATGCCGGCCCACTCCACGGCGTAGACCGAGAACGTGGACATGAGCTGCCCGAGGACCGTGAAGAAGAAGAGGCAGCCGATCGAGTGACGCAGGAATCGATGGTCGCGGAGCGTGTCGAGCACCGAGCGGAAGTCGATCCCGCCCTGAAACCGCGCGGCGAGGGGCCGGCGCGCGGCGGTCGGCGGAAGGTCGTCGCCGATCCCCGCCTCGGTGCCGCGACGGCGCTCGGTCGGCCGCGACTCCACGATGCGCGACGCGAGGAGCGCCGAGGAGAGGAGGTGGATGCCCGACGACACGAAGAAGAGCGTGGCGTACGAGAGCGCGGCCAGGAACCCTCCGGCGGCGGGGCCGATGGCGAAGCCGAGGTTGCCGGCGATGCGGAGGATTCCGAACGCTTCCGCGCGGCGATCTCCCGTGGTGATGTCGGCCACCATCGCCCCCGACGGCGGCTCGAAGAGGCGGCCGAAGAAGGCGCTGCCGCACGTGAGGAGGACGAAGACCCAGAAGTCCGCCTGGTAGAGCGTGGCGAGGCCCATGCCGGCGAAGATGACGGCCCGACCCGCTTGCGCCGCGACGAGGATCGGCTTTCGGCCGTACCGGTCCGTCCATTCGCCGCCGTAGAGCTGCGCGGCGGCCCCGGCGATGGCGGCGATGAAGAACATCCCTCCGACCGTGCTCATCGGAATGCCGCGCGTGTCGTAGAGGTAGAGACTCAGGAACGGAATGCTGATGGAGAAGCCGGTCGAAGAGAGGACGCGACCCACGACGAGGTGGACCAGGCGGCGGTCGCCCTGGAGGAGGCTTCGATGCGGAAAGAGGTTGTCGATCCAGGTCGGCATGCGGAAGCGGGACGGGCGGCGTCGGAAGGGAAGACCCGCATGAATCCCGATGGCGGGAAGGTATCACATCGCGCTAGGCTCCGCCCGCCGGCCTCGGGAGGGACCCCGCGCGGCGCCTCGCCCGAGCCGTAGCGGAACGAACCCAAGGAGGGTCGCAGCCATGTTGGGCGAATTCAAACAATTCCTCATGAAGCACGGCGTCATCGGACTCGCGGTGGCCGTCGTGATCGGCGGCGCCGTCGGGAAATTGGTCACCGCACTCGTGTCCGATCTGATCATGCCGCTCGTGGGCGCCCTGACGCCGACGGGCAACTGGCGGGAAGCCGTCGTGACCGTCGGCAACGTGAAGTTCGGCGTCGGCAGTTTCGCCGGAGCCCTCCTCGACTTCATCATCATCTCGCTCGTGATCTTCCTGATCGTGAAGAACCTGATCAAGGAGCCGCCGGCGAAGGCCTGAGCCGCTCCGCCCCGAACGGCAGGAGACGCGGGTCCTGGTCGCCGCGCAGCACGAGCGGCGCCAGGACCCGCGCCGTTTCGGGCGCGAGGAGGATGCCCGCGCGGTGGAGTCCGAGCGCGAAGAAGAGCCCCCGGGTCCGCTCCGACGCGCCGAGAATCGGGAGACGGTCGCGCGCGCGGCAGGGGTGCCCGACCACGGCTTCGTGGAACGGGAGCGAGCCGGCGTCGGGTAGGAGCCGCTCGAGCGATTCGAGGAGCCGCGCCGTCGTCTCCGCGCGCGGCTCGGAATCGAGGCTCTCGCGAAGCTCGGGCGCTTCCTTCGCGCCGCCCACCCAGAGGCGGCCGTCGTTCTGCGGCACGGCCCAGACCGAGGGCGACGTCACCGCGCGCTGCAGGAACGGGGCGCCGCGTCCGGGGCGGTCTCCGTCCCGGGCCGGCCCGCCCAACGCGATCATCTGCCCGCGCGCCGGCGTCAGGGCGCCGGGCGGAAGATCGGGCTCGAGCAGCGGCGCGCTCCACGCCCCCGCGGCGATCACCACCGCGTCGGCCGGGATCCGCCGCGCGCGCGTTCGAATCCCTACGACGCGATCGCCGTCGCGCGCCAACGCCGTGACGCGTTCCCGCTCGTACGTTCGCCCCCCCTCCCGGCGGAACGCCTCCGTGAGCGCCGCGCCGAGCGCGACGGGATTCACCCAGGAGTCGCCCTTCAGGACGAGCGCGCTCCGCGCCGCGGGTCCCAGCGACCACTCCTTCCGGCGCGCCGCGCCGGCGGAGAGCCGCTCCACCGGGAGCCCGTGCGCGCGATAGCGCGCCTCGCGCGCGTCGAGCGCCGCGTCGTCCGGCTCGTCGAGCGACACGGCCAGGACGCCGCGCTTCCCGAATCCGAGCGGGATTCCCGACGCGTCCTCCAGTTCCCGCACGAACTCGGGCCAGAGCCGGTGGCCGGGAAGGGTGAGGTCGAGCATCGCGGGCGCGGCGGCGACGAGATCGGGAGCCGCCTGGAGGAGCCCGGCGGACGCGGGGGAGGTCGCGCCGCCGCAGCGGCCGCGCTCCACGACGGCCACCGAGGCGCCTCCCCGGCGCAGGCGCCAGGCGAGCGCGAGGCCGACGACGCCCCCACCGACGATCAGGATTTCACGTCCCACGGTGGTATGATGCCACATTCCCGATGACGCCCGACCACGCCATACCCCAGGACGTCCGCATGGACGATCTCTACCCCTGGAAGCCGCCCGAGCGGGCGGACGCGCTGGGGCACCACCCCGCGCGCGACAAGGTCGCGCCGCTCGCCCGGGCGATCCGCGATCACGTGAAGCCGGGGTCGCGCGTGGCGCTCGGCACCTGCCTCGAGCAGATGATCCCCTTCGCGGCGACCCACGAGATCATGCGCCAGGGGATCGGCGACCTCGACCTCGTCGGCCCCGTCTCCGACATCTGCTTCGATCAGCTGATCGGCGCGGGCCTCGCGCGGCGCGTCACCGCGGCGTGGGTGGGGAACGTGATGATGGGATCGGCCTACGCCTACCGCCGCGCCGCGGAGCGGGGGGAGCCGCGTCCGCTCGAGATCGTCGAGTTCTCGAACTTCACGCTGGCGCTCGCGCTCCACGCGGCCGCGATCGGCGCGCTCTTCGTCCCGACCCGGAGCGCGCTCGGGTCGGAGATCGTGGGCCGCAATCCGTATCTCGAGGTCGTCGAGAATCCGATCGGCGGCGGGCCGGTCCTGGCCGTGAAGCCGCTCGTCCTCGACGTGGCGATCGTCCACGTGCAGCGCGCCGACACGCACGGGAACGCCGTCCTGTGGGGAAGCCTCGGGATCACCGCCGACGCCGCGCGGGCGGCGCGAGCCGTGATCGTGACGGCGGAGGAGGTGGTGGCACCCGAGCGGCTCCGTCGCGATCCGAACCGGGTCGTGATCCCCGGCATCCTCGTGGCCGCGGTCTGCGAGTGCCCCTGGGGCGCGCACCCCTCGCCCGCGCAGGGGTTCTACAGGCGCGACCACGCCTCCTACGCCGACTACCATCGCGTCACGAAGAGCGCCGAAGGCTACGCCGCGTGGAAGCGCGCGTGGGTGGACGACCCCGCCGATCTCGCGGCGTACGTCGCGAAACTGGGGAACGAGCGCGTGCACGCGCTTCTCCCGGCGGAGCATCGCTTCGCCGAGCCGGTGGACTATGGCTACTAGCGCGACCTTGGTCGAATCCGGCGCGCCGGCCGCGGCCCGTCCCGCCGTCGCGGTTCGTCCGATCGTCCGCCCGCTTCCCGCCGCCTGGACGACCGACCACGTCGCCGCGGCCCTGGAGCGCCTGCCGCACGCCGTCTTCTTCGAGAGTGCCGGGCCCGACCTCGAGTCGGGCGCCTGGACGCTCCTCGCGTTCGATCCGCTCTGGCAGGTGGAGGTGCGCGAAGGGAGGCTCCGGCGCGTCCTCGGCGTCGGCGCCGGCGAGGCGGGCCCGCGCGAATCGCGCGGCGCGGGCACCTCGGGCCGGGGCGACTCGGTCCGCTCGCTCCCGCCGCCTCGCGACCGCGGCGATCTCGGCCCCGCGCTCGAGGCTCTGGAGCGGATCTGGCCGGCGCGCGCGGCGTACGATCCGGCGCCGCCCCTCCCGTTCGCGTCGGGGCTCGCGGGCACGCTCGCCTACGACCTGAAGGATCTCTTCGAGCGCTATCCGTCGCGCGCCCGGCGCGAGTGGCCGCACCCCGACCTCCTCCTCGGCTATTACGACGTCGTCTTCGGGTGGAATCGCGAGACGGGCGAAGCGTGGGCCGTGGCGACCGGCTTCGACGGCCGGGCCGTGGACGCGTCGCGCGCGGAGGTGCGCCTCGACGCCGCCTGGACGCGCCTCGAACGCGCGATCGCCGGCTCGCCCGACGGCGCCGCCGTCGCGCGCATCCTCCCCGACGAGCCGTCGTGGGGCGCGCTCACGCCGATCGCGGTCTCCGACTTCTCGCGGGACGGCTATCTGCGCGTGGTCGAGCGGGCGCTGGAACACATCGCCGCGGGCGACATCTACCAGGTGAACCTGTCGCAGCGCTTCTGGGTGGAGCCGGCGCCGCCGCCCGCGGCGCTCTATCGGCGGCTTCGCGCCGTGGCCCCGGCGCCGTTCCTCGCGTACGCCGCGCTTCCCGACGGGAGCGCGGTCGCGTCGTCGTCGCCCGAGCGCTTCTTCTCGATCCGGGGGTCGCGCATCGAGTCGTGGCCGATCAAGGGGACGCGCCCGCGCGGCCGCTCTCCGGAGGAGGACCTCGCCATGGCCGAGGCGCTCCGCGCGAGCGAGAAGGATCGAGCGGAGAACCTCATGATCGTGGACCTCGAGCGAAACGACCTCGGGCGCGTCTGCCGCGTCGGCTCGATCCGCGTTCCCGCGCTCTGGGAGGTGGCCACGCACTCGAACGTCCACCATCTCGTCTCGCGCGTGGTGGGCGAGCTGCGGGACGACGCGGGACCGATGGAGATCCTGGGCGCGCTCTTCCCCGGCGGCTCCATCACCGGCGCGCCGAAGATCCGCTCGGTCGAGATCATCGACGCGCTGGAACCGGTGCGCCGCGGCGTCTACACCGGCGCGGTCGGCTACTGGGACGCGTCGGGCGACGCCGACTGGAACATCGCCATCCGCACCGTCACCGTCGGACGCGGCGCGGCCTCGTTCCACGCGGGCGGCGGCATCGTCGCCGACTCCACGCCCGAGGGCGAGTACGAGGAGACCCTGATCAAAGCGAGCGGGATGATGCGGGCGCTGGGGGTGAAGCGGGCGGGGTAGGGGCGGACGTGGCGGGCGCCTCTCGACCGAGCACTCAGCGGCGCGCCAGGACGATCGCCACTCCGAACACGTCGCGCGCCCTGGAATAGAAGCGCCGGGCGTCCGCGTACGCCTCCGGGGGGAGCACCGAGGCGCGACTCTCGAGCGATCGCCGGATCCTCAGGAGCCCCGCCTCCTCGGTCACCGCGCAGCGGATCGATCCGAACGCCGTTTCCAGCGTCACGGGCCCCGGAACTTCGTCCGGCTCGAAGCCCGCCGGAAGGCGCAGCACGATCTCCTCCTCGAAGCGATCCGAATCGATCTCGATCGGATAGACGCGCGGCGTGTCGGGGAGAACCGGCACGCGAAGCGTCGTCAGCCGCCCCGAATCGACGACGAGCAGGCGGCCGGCCATCGGGGATCCCACCTTGGGAAGCCGGAAGCGCCCGAGGAACCGGACCGCTCCCTCCCGCGGCGCGTCGACCGAGAACGAATCGACGACCGCGGCCGAGGAGAGCGGTCCGAGCCACCAGGTCCGCTCGCGCTCGATTCCCTTCGCTCCCACGGAGCGGATCCGAGCCCGCCAGTCGGAGGCCGCGGCGCCCCCGGTCTCGTATCGAATCGATCCCGTGAAGAGCCCGGCGTCGTCGAGCGACCCGTCGATCGTCCTCGTCCGGCGGTAGGAGCCGGCCGGAGCCGCGGGCACACGCACCAGCGAGCCTTCCTCCGGCATGACCGGAAGGGCCCACGCGCCATGCTCGCGCCAGGGGAGGGAACCCCAGGGAGTGGAGGGGTCGGTCGGGTCGAAGAGGACCAAGCGACCCCGGGTCGGGTGGTCCACGACGGCATCCGCCGCCGCGTCGCTTCGCACGGCGAGGATGCAGTGGTCGAACTGGCTCAGCGCGGGAAACTCGGGAAGCACGTGCTCCCCCTCCGTCGCGCAGATCAGCACGAGGTGCGACTCGATACCGGCCGCCTCGAGGAGCCCGCGCATCAGGTTCGCCTTGTCCTTGCAGTCGCCGTAGGCGCGCGCCAAGACGGCTCCGGCGGGTCGCGGCACGTAGCCGCCGCCCCGGCCGATCCCCATCTGAATGGAGACGTAGTTCACGGATTGCGCGAAGCCGGCGATCGCCCGGACCTTCTCCTCGGGGCCCGCCAGTCCGGCCGTGAGGGCCGCCGCCTTCGCGCGCACGCGATCGTCGGGAGGGCCGAGGGCGGAGACGCGGCCGGCCAGCCAGGCGCTCGCGTCCTGCCACCGCCGCACGACGCGATGCGTCGCGTCGCCCGTCGCGCCCGGCGGAGCGACGAGGTTCACCGCGATCCTCGCGGCCACGGCTTCGAGGGGCGGCCGGAGCGGCTCCTCCGCCACCGCCGGAAGATCGCGCAGCTCCCACGTCCAGACGCCGGCGGCGACGCCCGGCACGATCGTGTCGCGCCCCATGACCGTGAACGTCACCGTCCAGCCGGCGGGCGGGGCCAGCACGAACCGGGAGATTCGGGTCGGCAACGCTCCCTGGAACCACCACTCGTGCTGCGCGAAGGGCCATTCCCGCTCGACGTCGCTCTCGAAGAGGAACACGGATCCGGGGCGCGCGTCGTCGGACGCCGAAAGCGTGCGGACGCGGGTCTCGTCGTAGACGCTTCCGTCCAGGACCGCCCGATCGACCGCCTCCTTGTCGGGGATTCGCCGGACCGCTCCGTCCGGCGAGACCAGCCACGCGCGAAGCGACAAGACCTTCCCGGCGTCGGTGTTGTAGTACGCGGCGGCGACGGCCTCCCGCGCGCCCACCGACGAGACGATGCGCACGATGCGCCGGTCGAGAGAGCGGTAGCGCCCGCCCTCCTCGGAGACCCGCTCCTCCCTGAGGAGCACGACGGCGTCCGACGTCTCGAACTCGGGGGGCGGCGTCCCGGCCATCGCTTCCTGCGCCCAATCCGGAAGCCGCTCCGCCGCGGCGCCCGCGGCGCCCGCGGCGGCGAACAGCGCCAGGAGGAGCGCTCCGATCGGGCGCGCCAGGGCCGGGGGCGTCACTTCGGTTCCGAGGCCCCGCCCGCGGTGGCCGCGGCCCGCTTCAGCGAGACGGTGATCCGGTCCCGCTCATGGACTCCGTCGAACACCTTCTTCAGCCCGGCGTACTGCGACTGTGGAAAGTAGATCGCGTCGCCGTCGCCGAAGCGGAAGGAACGGTGGAAGCGCGCCGTCCGGCCATCCATCGCGACGACGATCGACGAGCGGTACGCGCCGACGCCCTTCACCACGAGCGGCTCCAGATCGGGCGCTCCCTCCACCTCGAATCCCTCGGGCAGCGCGAGGGAGACCGTGTCCTCGTCGGACCACGGGAAATGGAAGTAGATCGGATGGCGGCGTTCGTCGGAGGGGAACGTGGCCTGGTGGTCGCTCTGGAAGAACGCGACCGGCGCCAGGAACCGGCTTCCGATCACCGTCGCGTAGCGGGGGACGCGCACCGCGCACGCGGCGACCAGCGGCCGGCCGGTGTCCTCCAGATGCTCGAAGGCGGCGTTCGAAGTCACCAGCTCGGCCACCTGCGGCAGGTAGCGCTTGCGGATCCGCTCGAGGCGCTCCTCGGGCGTGAGATCGTCGAGGTACTCCCGCTCGGCCGCGGCCGCGGCCCCGTGGAACTCCAGGCGAACCTCTCCGTCGAGGGTGCCGTCGTCCGCGAGCCGGAGGTGGGCGACGCGAACGTAGCGCGTGGAATCGGGAGGGGTCATGGGGACCGGCACGAATTCCGCTCGCTCGCGATCGACGATCAGCGCCTCCTGACCATCCTCCCACCACGCGAGCCCCTCGCCCCGGAGCCATCGGATCCCGGGATCGTAGAAGTGGAGGCGCTCGCCGATCCGCGCGACGGCGATCGGGTTGTCGAGGAAGCCTTTCAGCCCCATGCGGGAATCGAAGAAGAACTCCGAGCGGTCGCCGGTCAGGGCCACACGCACGTCGAGGCCGGACGCGCGGCCGAGCGCCACGAAGAGATAGACGAGGTCGTTCGCCCGCCCGCCCTTTCGGGAGAGCGTTTCCGCGGGGGTCTTGTTCCGCGGCATCGCCTCCAGATCCCTCACGGGGGCACCGAGCCGGTCGTCGTTCCAGTTCTCGATCGAGCCGCGGCACCAATCGGCCAATCGGTTCAGACGGTCCGCGTCGCCGGCGATTCCGGCCGTGATCTCCGCGGCGGTCCGCTTCACGGCGTCGTCCACCTTGAGTCGGTTCGAGAGCGCGGCGAATTGGTCGCGCGCGAACTCCTTCCAGAGCTCGTCCAGCTTCTGGTCGTCCGTCCGGGTGTAGTAGAACGTGGCCCACGGCACCGTCTGGTACTCGGGCGGCATGTGAGGCTCCGTCTGGAGCCCGCGGATGGGAGGCAGGAGCGCGCGCTGGAATCCGTCCCGATCGAGCGCGAACGCCGGAGGCGGCATGCCGAAGCAGCGCATCTTGAAATTCCACTCCGTCATGCCGAGCGGGAGCGGCTTCACCCGAAGCTCGCGCAGGCGGACGGGCAGGTCCCGCTGGAGGACCAGGCTGACCGCTTCGATGTCGTAGTCGTAGCGCCGCTCCGACCAGCGGTACTCCAGGATGGCGCCGGGCGTCACGGACGGGAACGCGAAGGCCAGGGCCTTTCGCTTCACGCCGCCGGCCTTCACCACGGTCCGCTCGAAGCGGTCCGTGCGCGGCACCTCCACCATGGAACCGTCCGTCCGGACGGTGCGCGCGGCGAAGTCGAGGATCACGGTCCCCTTGTCGTAGAGGATCTCGGCGTTGCCGGCGGATGCCGCGCCGCGCTCGTCGAAGACTTTCACGCGGAGGAAGTGGGTGACGCTCGAATAGACCGACGGGCCGGTCACCGCGTCCTCGACGGAGATCCGCCAGAGGAGGACCTCGGCGCCGGACTCGGGATCGACGGTCGGGGCGGTGAGCGCGGCGTCGGCCGGGTCGACCTTCTCCCATTTGGCCCCCGCGGTGGCCGTGGCGGCCGGCGCGAGGAGCGAGGCCGAGAACAGGGCGACGACTATCCCGCGGGGAAGCCGGAACATGGGACCCTCCGGTCGGAACGGAATCGATCGGGGAGCGGCTCGCGAGGACCGGTCGCGCCTACCGGTCCTTCCACTTCGCTTCGCGCTTCTCCAGATACGCGCGAATCCCCTCGCGCGCGTCCTCGGTCTTCATCAACTCCTCGCCGTAGAGACGCTCGATCTCCTTCAGCGCCTCGCCGGTCCGCTTCTCCTCGCCCAGCCGGAGCGCGCGCTTCGCGATCCGGAGCGACGACGCGCTCTTCTCGGTGAAGAGCGATACTCCGATTCGAGCGTGGTTTCGAAGGTATAAGGCGAGCCCAGCGCGACCGACCAGCCGAGCGCGTAGTCGGTGGCCTTGCCGTTGACGTCCTGCTGCACGGCGAACGAGGCGTTGATGCCGGCGCCGTTGACCTCACGGCCCTGCTCGTAGAGCCGCCTAACCGACGGGCCCATGCCCTTGGGGCACACCGCGACCACGTTCACGTTCTTCGGGAAGTCGGAGCCGACGTTGCGCAGGTGCCCGAGCAGGAAGCCGTGAGACAGGCCGAGCGTCGCGCCCGGCTTCAGGCGCTTGAACACCTCGGCATAGAGCTCGGCCTGCGCTGCGTCGGCGATCAGCAGCAGCACCATGTCGGACTC
>DATIQI010000247.1:0-24977 GCA_035470985.1 Acidobacteriota bacterium | reverse complement strand
TACCGTTCCAGCGCCGTCGCCGAGCCCGGGCGGATGCGCCGGCACTCACACGGCTCGGCAACGCTTCACACCACCGCCGCGCCGCGCAGGAAAGCGGCGGTTCACGGAGGGGACCATGCACGACGTGCTCAGGCAGCGAGTGATCCGACGCCTGTAGAGCCGGTGCGGCGGGCCTAGAAGGGGATCACCGACTACGTGAAGACGAAGATCCTGGGCTGCGACCACGCGAACAACATCGCGGTGATCGCACGCCGCCCCCGAGTCTAGGGAGCGCCGGGTGAGCACACCCGGCCCCTTCGTCCGAATTGCGGTGCCTCCGCTAAGTTGCTATGATCCCGTAGCTTTCGGCCCATCGATCCTCTCGACGGCGAGGAGTCTCGTCTGACCCGACCATCCCCCATCGAAGAGCTCCGCCGGCGCCGCGAAGCCGTCCTCCGGGGCGGCGGCGAGGAGCGGATTGCCAAGCTCCACGCCGAGGGCCGGCTCACGGCCCGCGAGCGGGTCGAGCTCTTCCTCGACCCCGGCTCGTTCCAGGAGACGGGCGTCTTCGTGGAGCACCGGATCTCCGACTTCGGGATGGCCGACCGCCGCATTCCGGGCGACGGCGTCGTCGCTGGATACGGCACGGTGGACGGACGGAAGGTCTTCGTTTTCGCGCAGGACTTCACGGTCTTCGGCGGCACCCTCTCCGAGGAGAACGCGCGGAAGATCTGCAACGTGATGGACCTCGCCATGGAGAACGGCGCCCCCGTCGTCGGGTTGAACGACTCGGGCGGCGCGCGGATCCAGGAGGGCGTCCAATCGCTCGGCGGGTACGCCGAGATCTTCCTCCGCAACACGCTCGCCTCGGGCGTCGTCCCGCAGATTTCCGCGATCATGGGCCCCTGCGCCGGCGGCGCCGTCTACTCCCCCGCGATCACCGATTTCGTGATCATGGTGAAGGAGACGAGCCAGATGTTCGTCACGGGTCCGAACGTGATCAAGACCGTCACGAACGAGGACGTCACGTTCGAGGAGCTGGGCGGCGCCATGACGCACAACGTCAAGTCGGGCGTCGCGCACTTCGCCGTGGAAGACGACGAGGCGTGCCTGGCCGCGATCCGGCGGCTGCTCTCGTATCTCCCCTCGAACAATGTGGACGATCCGCCCCGGCGGCCGACGAACGATGCCGCCGACCGGATGGAGGAGCGCCTCGCGGAGATCGTGCCGCGCGAGCCGAACAAGCCGTACGACATGAAGGAGATCGTCCGCCTCGTGGTGGACGACGGCGACTTCTTCGAGGTGCACGAACACTTCGCACCGAACCTGATCGTCGGCTTCGCGCACCTGGATGGACGCCCCGTCGGGATCGTCGGAAACCAGCCCGCGGCCCTCGCCGGCGTCCTCGACATCAAGTCCTCCACGAAGGGCGCGCGCTTCGTCCGTTTCTGCGACGCCTTCAACATCCCGCTCGTCACGTTCGAGGACGTTCCCGGATTCCTGCCGGGGACCGAGCAGGAATGGGGCGGCATCATCCGCCACGGCGCGAAGCTCCTCTACGCCTACTGCGAGGCGACGGTGCCGAAGCTGACGGTCGTCGTCCGGAAGGCGTACGGCGGCGCGTACGACGTCATGTCGTCGAAGCACATCCGGGGCGACTACAACGTCGCCTGGCCGGGCGCGGAGCTGGCCGTCATGGGCGCCGAGGGGGCGGTGAACATCCTCTACCGGAAGGAGATCGAGCAGGCGCGGGACTCCGCGGCCGCGCGGGCGAAGCTGATCGAGGAGTACAACGAGAAGTTCGCCAATCCCTACGTCGCCGCGGCGCTCGGCTATCTGGACGACGTGATCGAGCCGCGCGAGACGCGGCCCCGCCTCGTCCGCGCCCTCCGGATGCTGGCGCAGAAGCGCCAGAGCCTTCCCCCGAAGAAGCACGGGAACATTCCCCTCTAGACCGCCGAGGCCCCCGGTGCCGAAACCGAAGACGATCCGCAGGGTCCTCATCGCCAACCGAGGCGAAATCGCGATCCGCGTCTGCCGGACGCTCCGGGAGATGGAGATCGAATCGGTCGCGGTCTACTCGGAATCCGACCGGAGCGCGCCCCACGTCTACGCGGCCGACCAGGCGTATCCGATCGGACCGGCCGCGGCGGCCCAGTCGTACCTGAACGCGGCGAAGATCCTCGAGGTCGCGCGCGCGTCGGGCGCGGACGCGATCCATCCCGGCTACGGCTTCCTCGCCGAATCGGCCGACTTCGCCCAGCAGGTGATCGACGCCGGACTCGTCTGGATCGGCCCGCACCCCGAGGCGAGCCGCGCCGTCGGCGACAAGGTCTCCGCCCGCGCGCTGGCGATCCGCGCCGGCGTCCCCGTCCTCCCCGGCACGCCCGGCCCGGTCTCGGACCTGGCGGAGCTCAGGAAGGCGGCGGAAAAGATCGGCTACCCGGTGGTTCTCAAGGCCGCGGCGGGCGGAGGCGGCAAGGGGATGCGCCGCGTGAACGCGCCGGGCGAGTTCGAGTCGGCGGTCCGGCTGGCGCAGGGCGAGGCGCGCGGCGCCTTCGGCGACGACCGGCTCTACCTGGAGCGCTGGGTGGAGCGGCCGCGCCACATCGAGGTCCAGATCCTCGCGGACGAGCGCGGCAACGTCCTCGCGCTCGGCGAGCGCGACTGCAGCGTGCAGCGGCGCCACCAGAAGGTGATCGAGGAGACGCCCTCCCCCGCGCTCGACCATCCGAAGCGGCGCGAGCTCTGGGACCTGGCGGTGAAAGTCGCGCGCGCCGGCAAGTACACGAACGCCGGCACGGCCGAGTTCCTGATGGACGCGCAGGGGCGCTTCTACTTCCTGGAGATGAACGCGCGGCTCCAGGTGGAGCACCCTGTGACCGAGATGGTGCTCGGGATGGATCTCGTGCGCCAGCAGATCCGCGTCGCGCGCGGCGAGCCGCTCGACATCACGCAGGTGGAGGTGAAACCCTCGGGCGCGGCGATCGAGTTCCGCATCTACGCCGAGGACCCCGACGCCGGCTGGCTTCCCCAGGCCGGAACGCTCCGCCGCCTCGTCCTCCCCGACGGGCCGTACGTCCGCTGCGACTTCGGCGTCCGCTCGGGGGGCGAGATCCCCGTCCACTACGATCCGATGATCGGGAAGATCATCGTCTGGGGGCCGACGCGCGACGAGGCTGTGGCGCGGGCGCGCCGCGCGATCCACGAAACGCTGATCGAAGGGGCGCGCACCACACTCTCCTTCCATCGCTGGATCCTCGATCAGCCCGAGTTCGTCACCGGGAACTACGACACGGCTTACCTGAGTCGCCATTTCCGCGCGGCGCTCCCGCCCGACCCCGCGGCGGAGGAGCGGGAGGCGGCGATCCTGGCGGCGGTCTTCACGGCGGCCGAGCGGTCGGCCCCGGCCGCGGGCGCGGGCGGAGCGGGCGGCGCGGCGGAGTCGGCCGGAGCCGCGGCCGAGCCGGCGAGCCGGTGGCGCGACGCCGTCTCCGCGCTACGCGCCGTTCCCGAACGGAGCTGGAAGTGAAGATCCTCCTCGAGCACGCCGGAGCCCACGCCGAGCACGCGCCCGGGCCGACCGAGCGGGAGATCGAGATCGCCCCGGCCGGCGACGGATTCGCCGTCACGCTGGAAGGGACAGAGACGACAGTGGTCGGAGCCGTCGGTCTCGCGACGCGCGCCCTGATCGGGGGTCGCCCGGTCGAGGCGTCGGTCCGGCGGGAGGGAGACCTCGTCGTCGTGGAGCTTCGCGGCCGGCGCTACGAGTACCGCGTCCGCGACGCCCGCGCGCCCCGGATCGCGCGCCGCCGCCAGGCCGAGACCGCGCGGGGCGAGATCCACGCGCCGATGCCCGGGCTGGTCGTCGAGGTTCTGGCCGCGGTGGGCGACTTCGTCGAGGCGGGGCTCCCCGTGGTGGTCGTCGAGGCGATGAAGATGCAGAACGCGCTTCCGGCGCCGCTCGCCGGCCGCGTCACGGCCGTCGCGGTCGCCGCGGGCACGCCCGTCGAGTCGGGCGCGCTCCTCCTCACCGTCACGCCCGAGGAGGAATGATCGTGGCGGAGCGCCCCGGCCGGCCTCCCTTCACGCGCGGCATCCATCCCTCGATGTATCGCTCCCGCCTCTGGACGATGCGCCAGTACGCGGGCTTCGGCACGGCCGAGGAATCGAACAAGCGCTACCACTACCTCCTCGGCCAGGGTCAGACCGGACTCTCGGTCGCGTTCGACCTTCCGACCCAGATGGGCTACGACTCGGACGGACCGCGCGCCGAGGGCGAGGTGGGACGCGTCGGGGTCGCCATCTCCACGCTCGACGACATGGAGCGCCTCCTGGAGGGGATCCCGCTCGAGCGGGTGAGCCTCTCCATGACGATCAACGCGACGGCCCTGATCCTCCTCTCGCTCGTGATCGCGGTGGCGGACCGTCGCGGCATCCCGCGCACGGCCCTCTCGGGGACGGTGCAGAACGACGTCTTGAAGGAGTACGTCGCACGCGGCACCTACATCTATCCGCCGGCAGCGTCGCTGAAGATCGCGACCGACCTCTTCGAGTTCTGCGCCG
Organism: Acidobacteriota bacterium; assembly: GCA_035470985.1. Classification (GTDB taxonomy): domain Bacteria; phylum Eisenbacteria; class RBG-16-71-46; order SZUA-252; family SZUA-252; genus SZUA-252. The sequence goes on along the minus strand of DATIQI010000247.1, from coordinate 20,432 downwards.
ACGAAGTCCCCCAGTGGAACACGATCTCGATCAGCGGCTACCACATCCGCGAGGCCGGCTCGACGGCGGTGCAGGAAGTCGCCTACACGCTCGCGAACGGGCTCGAGTACGTCCGCGCCGCGGTCGGGCGCGGGCTCGACGTCGACCGCTTCGCGCCGCGGCTCTCCTTCTTCTTCAACGCCCACAACGACTTTCTCGAGGAAATCGCCAAGTTCCGCGCGGCGCGCCGGCTCTGGGCGCGCCTCATGGACGAGCGCTTCCACCCGAAGGACGAGAAGTCGCTCATGCTCCGTTTCCACGCGCAGACCGGAGGCTCCACCCTCACGGCGCAGCAGCCGCACAACAACATCGCGCGCGTGGCCGTGCAGGCCCTGGCCGCGGTCCTGGGAGGCTGCCAGTCGCTCCACACCAACTCGTTCGACGAAGCGATCTCGCTCCCGAGCGAGGAGGCGGTCACGACCGCGCTCCGGACGCAGCAGCTCCTGGCGCACGAGTCGGGCGTGGCGAACACGGTCGATCCCGTCGGAGGCGCGTGGGCGATCGAGGAACTGACCGACCGAATCGAGCGGGAGGCGCGGAAGGAGATCGAAGTGATCGACGCGCTGGGCGGCGCGGTGCGCGCCATCGAGGCGGGCTACCCCCAGGACGCGATCGAGAAGAGCGCGTACGAGTTCCAGCTCGCGGTGGAGCGGAACGAGCGCCTCATCGTCGGCGTGAACGCGTTCGGCGATCCCGAGGACGTGGCGACGCCGACTTTCCGGCTCGACCCGACGCTGGAGCGCCGGCAGGCGGATCGCGTCCGGGCGTTTCGCGCGGCGCGCGACCCGCGAGGCGCGGCCCTCGCGGCCGAGCGGCTGGAGGAGACGGCGCGACGGGACGGGAATCTCCTGCCGGCGGTGATCGACGCGGTGAAGGCGGGCGTGACCCTCGGCGAGGCGAGCGACGCGCTGCGGCGCGTCTACCACACGTACGACCCGGGGACCTGACGGCGCGCGTCTCGCGCGCGGCCACGGAGGCCTGACGCATGAATTGGATCCAGGCGGCGATCCTCGGCGCGGTGGAGGGGCTCACCGAGTTCCTCCCCGTCTCGAGCACGGGACACCTGATCCTGGCCGCCCGCGCCATGGGACTCTCCGGCGCCGCCGTGGACGCGTACGAGATCGTGATCCAGGCGGGCGCGCTCCTCGCGGTCGTCTGGCTCTACCGCGGCCGCGTCGCCGAGCTGGCGCAGGGCGCCGTCCGGCCCCATCCGCGAGGTCGGGCGCTCCTCCTGAAGCTCACGGTCGCGTTCCTTCCGGCGGCGGTCGTCGGGCTCCTGACGCACCACTGGATCAAGGAGCACCTCTTCGGGCCCCGCCCGGTCGCCGCGGCCCTCCTCCTGGGCGGCATCGCGCTCATCGCGATCGAGGCGTGGCGGCGGAAGCGCGGCGCCGCGCCCCGCTTCGCGTCGGTGGACGACTTCACCGTCACGGCCGCGCTCCTCATCGGGCTCGCGCAGTGCCTCTCGCTCTGGCCCGGGACGTCGCGGGCGCTCATGACGATCCTGGCGGCGCTCCTCCTCGGCGCCACCCCCGTCGCGGCCGCGGAGTTCTCGTTCCTCCTCGCGCTCCCGACCCTCGGCGCGGCGACGCTCTACGACTTCCTGAAGAACCGCGAGGCGATCCTCGGACCGGAGCTGGGCGGCCCGGCGGTCGTCGTCACCGGGCTCGCGGTGGCGGCCCTCGTGGCGTGGCTCGCCATCACCTCGTTCCTCCGCTATCTCACGCACCGCGGCCTCGTCCCGTTCGGCTGGTACCGGATCGCGCTCGGCGTGGCCGTCCTCCTGATCCTCGGCTGGAACGGAGGCGCCCCGTGACCCATCGCGAACCCTTCATCGAAGGCCTGGCCCACGTCGGCGTCGCGGTCCGCTCGCTGGAGGAGGCCGTCCCGCGCTGGACGCGATCGCTCGGGTTCCGGCACGTGGAGACGATCACGCTCGACTCGATGGGGCTGAGGATCGCGTTCCTCGAATCGGGCGGCACCGAGATCGAGCTCCTCGAGCCGGCGCGGCCCGATTCGGTGATCGCGAAGTTCCTCGAGAAGCGGGGCGAGGGGATCCACCACCTCTCGTTCCACGTCCGCGACATCGAGGCCGCGCTCGCGCGGGCCGTCGAAGCAGGAGTGGAACTGATCGACCGGACGCCGCGCGAAGGGAGCCACGGCGCGAAGATCGCGTTTCTCCATCCCCGCTCGATGGGCGGGGTCCTCGTGGAATTCTGCGAACGGAGGCACGAATGATCGGCACTCGAACCGAACGGGACGCCCGCGCCCGCGGCCGGCTCGCCCGGCCGCTCTTGGGGGTCCTTCTCCTGGCGGGCACGTTCCTGGCCGGGGGCCTGGCGGCCAAGGCGGACGACGCAAAGCTCGGGAAGACGCTCCCCTATACCGTCGGGGACGACGTGGCGACCCGCATGTCGGCGATCTTCCGCACCACCGCGGGACTCCCGCAGGCCACCCTGGTGTTCTACGATCGGAAGGACGGCGACATCGTGGTCCACATCCTCGGCAGCACCGACGATCCGGTGGGGGCCCGGCGCGAGATCGAGGGCTTCGTGGACGCCATCGCCACCGGGGTCGCCCCCTATGCCAAAGGACGGCACGGCGTTCCCCTCACGGAGCGGGACGTCACCTTCATCTACTTCAACGAGACGGGCGACGAGCCGCCGTACGAAGTCGTGCGGCGCCACAATGGTGACTACGTCGTTCCCGGCCCCCCGGCCGTGGACGGAACCGAATAGGAGGATCCGATGGGCAAGGTGATCCTGGCGGGAGTCGTGGCGGGCGTGGCGCTCTTCTTCTGGGGGTTCGTGAGCCACATGTTCACCCCGCTCGGCACGATGGGCGTCTCGACGCATCCGCACGAGTCGATGCTTCTTCCGGCGATCCAGCAGACGACCACCGCGCCGGGCTTCTACGCCTTCCCCGGCATGGACCTGTCGAAGAAGCCGACGAAGGAAGAAGAGGCCGCGTGGGTCGAGCGCTACCGGACCGGACCGCACGGCGTTCTGATCCTCGGCGAGAACGGCCGCGACCCGATGGACGCGCCGCGCCTCGTCACCGAGCTGGTGACGAACCTGTTCACCGGGATTCTCCTCGCCTTCCTCCTCGGCCGCCTCGCGACGGGGATCGCGTCGTTCGTCTCGGGCGGCATCCTCGCCTTCCTCATCGGATGGACGAGCATCAGCGTCCCCTACTGGAACTGGTACAGCTTCCCGCCGGCCGTGACGCTCGCGGAGATGCTCGACCAGGTGATCGGCGGCGCCCTCGTGGGACTGGTCGTCGGCCTCTTCCTGAAATCGAAGGGATCATGATCCGGCGCGCGGCGGCGGCGCTCCTGGTGCTCGCGGCCGCTGGGGCCGCGGCGCTCGCCCCGGAGCCCGCCGCCGCGTCGCTGCGCCCCACGCTTCGCCCCTGGCCCGGCCCGGGCTTCCGGACGCTCGATTCGCCGTACGTGAGGCCGCTCCGCGAGGACGTCTCGTTCCATCCCCTCCTCACGGTGGGCGACACCCTGATCCCGCCCAGCGTGGAGGACGATGGCTTCGTCTTCTACCCGCTCCCCGACGGCATCGGCGCCCAACGGGTGGACCAGGGGCTGGCCGAGATCTACGTCGCCCACGAGATCGCGTGGGACGACGGGCTGGGCGGCGGCCGCGTCTCGCGGATCTTGGTGGATCCCCGGACGGAACGGATCCTCGCCGCCGACTGGATCGTGGACGGGATCGAGCAGTTCGACCGCCTCTGCGGCGCCAGCCTGGCCGGCGCGCGGCAGGGGTTCCTCTCGCCGCGCCTCCTCATCAACGAGGAGTCGATCCGCGGCCCGAACCGGGGCATCGTCGCCGCCGTCGACCCGCGGAGCGGCGCCGTGACCGGGCTGCCGTGGCTCGGCCGCTTCGAGCACGAGCGGACGGTCGTCCTCCCCGCCGTCTCGGGCCAGCTGGTGACGCTCCTCACCGAGGACGGCCCCGCCGGGCAGTCGCAGCTCTACATGTACCTCGCGAACGGCGACAACGAGATCCTGGAAGGACGCGGGCGACTCTACGTGCTGCGCGCCGACGCGCCCCCGGGACGCGAGAACACGCAGCTCGCCTCGATGGCGCGGAAGCTCCGGCCCCTGACGGGACGGTTCGTCCCGGTCCAGGGCGTGTCGGTGGACGGCGATCCGACCCATCCCTCCGCGATCGAACTCTCCGCCCAGGGGGCGCGCGCGCTCAATTTCGTCCGCCTCGAGGGCGTGACGCCCGACACGCGGAACGCGAACGCGTTCTTCATCGCCGACACGGGGCAGGAGAACGTGACCGAGCCCGTGAGCGGCCGGCCCGTCACGGGGGGTGGCCGGATCTATCGGATCGAGCTCGATCCGTTCGATCCGACGGTCGTGAAGGAGATCCGCGTGCTCCTCGACGCGGACGATGGGGACGATCTCTACCGCCCCGACAATCTCGCCGCGGACGACCTCGGGCTCCTGATCCAGGAGGATCCGGGCCGGCGCGGGCTCCACCCGGCGCGCATCCTCCGGTACGACTTCCGCACGCTCCGCGTCGAGCCGATCGCGGAGTGCGTGGAACGCGATCCCCAGGGGCGCGTGATCCCCGAGGGCACCGGGGGCGCCTGGGAGACGACCGGGATCACCGACGCGAGCGAGGTCTTCGGTCCCGGGGCGTGGCTGATCGCGGTGCAGGCCCACACGATGCGGGACACCTTCTTCGGCGGCCGCGCCGGCGGGGGTCAGCTCCTGCTGATGCGGACGGGCGTCCGGGCGGAGAAGACGAAGAAGGCCGAGGCGAAGGACGGCGGGGACGGCGGGGACGGCGGGGACGGCGGGGACGGCGAGGGCGGCGAGGACGATTCCCCGGATTAGCGTCGCCGCGTCGGGCTCGTGCTTCGGTCCGTCCTACCCGTTCCCCTCGTCGGGCGGCGGAGGCGGCGGAGGCGGAATGTCCTCCTCCTCGTTGCTCCGGGGGGTCGGAACCACGTCGTCCGCGGCGGGCGTGGCGCCCGCGTTCGGCACGGCCTCGCGGCGCGGCACGGCGCGGCCGTCGGTCCGGCGATACTGGATCTGGAGTTGGCAGTGGACGCGCTTCGGCGTCCGGATGGAGTAGCCGTTGTCGAGCAGGAGCACCACGCCGCCACCGACGACGAGGTCGTGGTCGAGCGTGATCGTCTTCGACTTGGGCGAGACGAAGAAGGGCCCCGCCTTGTCGCCGCCCCGCTTCTTCAGCCAGCGGTCGTACGACGCTCCGCTGAAGAGCCGGACCACGATGTCGCGGCTTCCCCCGGTCGCGGTGACCGTGCCGAAGAGATGCGTCGCGACCGCGCCGTGCGGCGTGGTCGGCAGATCGAGGGCGAAGAACTCGGCCGGCCCCACGAAGAACGTGGAATCGACCACCTCGGCGATGTACGCGTCGGCGGGCAGACCTTCCTGGCGCGGCTGGGTCGCCTTCTCCGTCGGTTCCGGGAGCATCATCGGCTCCCCGCTCCCCGACTGGGCGAGCGCCCGCCCCTCGCCCGAGGCGAGCAGGAGCACGCCCGCCGCCACCGTGCTCAACATCCTCGTCACGAACGTCATCGAACCTCCTGGCCCGTTCGGCGCTCCGGCTACTCCACGCCCTTCGGCTCGTATCCTTCGCGGAAGAGTGTGCCCCATTCGGTCTTCATGATCTCGGCTTTTCTCGGCTTCCCCACGAACGGATACCAGTAGCCGTCGTGGTACGCGCGCGACGCCGCGTACGACCAGGGAACGATCGGGCTCTGCAGCAGCATCTTCTCCAGCGGCTTCAGGGGGCCGTGGTAGATCAGCTTCTGCCCCTTCGACGCGAGCGTGTTCTCGTTCCGCGCGTAGTGCAGATTCACGTTCGAGACGTCGTCCCCCACCAGCTCGATGTTCCGCGGATCGGCGTTCCCCAGCCCCGCGTCGTTCGCCAGCCTCAGGAACCGGATCGTCATCGGATCGAACCCCATCAGCTTCGCCGACGTGGCGTCGATCGCCACCTGATCCCGCGACGCCAGGAGGAGATTGGTCACGCGCAGCCGCATGGCGCGCGGGCCCGGCCCGTCGCCCGAGATGGTGCCGTCCATCACGGCGAAGACGCCGGGATGGATCTCCTTCTGGATGGTCAAGAGATCCACGAGCGTCTCGTGGATCACGCTGTGCGTCCAATGCCGCTTCAGGTGGAGGAGCCCGCCGAACGCGTTCTTCATCGCCCCGGTCAGCTCCGTGAACACGTGGGTCTTCACGGTCGGCAGATGGACGATGTTCGCGCCGATCAGCGTCTTCGGAATCATCAGGCCGTCGGGATAGACGTCGTGGAGCACGAGCATCTTCCCCTTCGGCTTGTACGGAATCCAATCGGCCTCGCTCTCCTTGTCATTGAGCCAGATGTTCTTGATCCCAAAGGAGTTCAACACCGGCTCCAGCTTGTTGTTCCGCACCCCGACGTGGGGATCCACCACGACCGTGGAATTCTGGGCGGCGAGAATGCGATTTGCATCGAATCCGGCGCCCAGGAGGCCGCGGATGACCCCCTCCAGCTGCCAGGGGCTCGTGGAGCAGGCCGGGTAATAGACGTGCCAGGAGATGTTCACCTTCAGGAGGGTCAGGTGCTTCGGGTCGAGCACCTGGCGCATGTCGGCCAGGTCCATCAAACGGGCCGTGTCGGCCACCACGGTCTTCGGCGAAGTGCGGAGGACGGCGACTTTGGACTTGGGCAGTGGGGTCGGGCTCACGGGACGCTCTTTCGCTACTTGGGGTGAAGAATGGATCCGGCGATCACGATCCGCTGAATCTCGGACGTTCCTTCGTACAGCTCGGTGACCTTCGCGTCGCGATAATACCGCTCCACGGGGAATTCCTTCGTGTAGCCGTAGCCTCCGTGGATCTGGACCGCGTAATCGCTCGCGACCCGCGCCACGCGCGACGCGTAGAGCTTCGCCATGGCGGCCTGCGGCCCGCACGGGAGCCCCTGGTCCTTCAGCCACGCGGCCCGGAGCATCAGGAGCCGCGCGGCGTCGATCTCGGTCGCCATGTCGGCGATCATCCACTGGATCGCCTGGAATTCGGAGATCGGCCGGTCGAACTGGATCCGCTCGCGCGCGTACTTGGCGGCCGCGTCGAGCGACGCCCGCGCGATCCCGATCGCCTGCGCGGCGACGCCGATCCGGCCGCCGTCCAGCGCCTGCATCGCCACCCGGAATCCGTGCCCCTCGGGGCCGAGCCGGTTCGCGTCGGGAATCCGGCAGTCCTCGAAGTACATCTCCGTGGTGTCGGAGGCGAGAAGGCCCATCTTGTGGATCGACTTCCCCATGCGAAGCCCCGGCGCGCTCTTCTCCACCAGGAACGCCGTGATGCCGCGGTGCTTGTGCTCCTGGCTCGTCCGCGCCATCACCAGGAAGAGATCGGCGTGGAGGCCGTTCGTGATGAAGGTTTTCGAACCGTTCAGGAGCCACCCGTCGCCGTTCCGGTCGGCGCGCGTGATGAGCGCCGCCGCGTCGGAGCCGGAGCCCGGCTCCGTCAGCGCGAACGCGCCGAGGTAGTTCCGAGCCAGGAGGGAGAGCCACTTCGTCTTCTGCTCGTCCGTGCCGAACATCTGGATCGGCGTCGCGCCGACCGAGTTGTGGACGGCGATGAGGATGGAGACCGCGGCCGAGGCGTGGGCCAGCTCCTCCAGGATGATGGCGTAGGAAACGTGGTCGATTCCGGCGCCGCCGTACTCCTCCGGAATCAGAAGCGAGAGGAAATTCTGGTCGCGCAGCTTGCGCCGCAGGTCGGCCGGAATGCACTCCTGTTCGTCCATCGCGGCAGCGATGGGCGCGATCTCGCCCTCGGCGAAATCGCGTGCCATCGCGCGCAGCATCACCTGCTCTTCGGTCAGTTGGAAGTTCATTCGGTCCGGGCGGCCGGGTTCAGGCGTACTCGTAGAAGCCGCGACCGCTCTTCCGGCCCAGGCGTCCCGCGGCCACCATCGACTTCAACAGCGGGCACGGACGGTACTTGCTGTCTCCGAATCCCTCGTGGAGCACGTTCATGATGTCGAGGCAGACGTCGATCCCGATGAGATCGGCGAGCGCCAGAGGTCCCATGGGGTGGTTCATCCCCAGCTTCATGACCGTGTCGATCGCGTCCCGGTCGGCGACACCCTCGAGGAGCGCGAACGCCGCCTCGTTGATCATCGGCAGGAGGACGCGGTTGCTCACGAACCCGGGCCGGTCCTGGACGACGACCGGGGTCTTCCCCAGCGCCTTCGAGAGATCGACCGTCTCGGCCGTGGTGGCGTCGCTCGTCTCGAGCCCGCGCACCACCTCCACCAGCGGCATGAGGGGCACGGGATTCATGAAGTGCATCCCGACGAACCGCGACGGCCGCTTCGTCACCGCGGCGATCTGCGTCACGGAAATCGAGGACGTGTTGGTGGCCAGGATCGCGTCGGCCGGGAGCTTCTGGTCCAGCATCTCGAACACGGCCCGCTTCACCTCGAACCGCTCGGGGACCGCCTCCACCGCGATCGCGCACTCCGACATCGGGAAGTCCGACTCGCGCGTCGCGATGCGGGCCAGCGTCTCGTCGCGCTTCGCCGCGTCGAGCTTCCCCTTCTCCACGAACTTGGCCAGGCTCTTCTCGATGACGCCGAGGCCGCGCTTCAGCGCCGCCTCGTTCGCCTCCAGGAGGAGGACCGGGTGTCCGGCGGTCGCGAAGGTCTGCGCGATCCCGTTCCCCATCGTGCCCGCGCCGACCACCAGCACCGGCTTCAGAGCCTGCGTCGTCGCGCTCACGCGGCCTCCACGCTCAGGGCGACCGCGTTGCCGCCGCCCAGGCAGAGGGTCGCGAGACCGCTCTTCTTCTTCGTGTCCCGCATCGCGTAGAGGAGCGTCGTGAGGATCCGCGCGCCGCTCGCGCCGATCGGGTGTCCGAGCGCCACCGCGCCGCCGCGGACGTTCAGGGTCGCGGGATCCCACTGCAACTCGCGTCCGTCCACGATCGCCTGCGCGGCGAACGCCTCGTTCGCTTCGATCAGGTCCCACGCGTTCGTCTTCCGGCCGAGCTTCTCGGCCAGCTTCCGGACCGCGATCACGGGGGCGTAGAAGACCATCTCGGGGGCCGTGCCGCCGGTGGCGTAGCCGTTCACGCGCGCCAGCGGCTTCGCGCCCGTCCGGGCCACGGCCGCGCCCGACATGACGACCACCGCCGAGGCGCCGTCGTTCAGGCCCGGGGCGTTCCCGGCCGTGACGGTGCCGTCCTTCTGGAACGCGGGCTTCAGCTTCGCGAGCGTCTCCATCGTCGTATCGGGCCGGACGCGCTCGTCCTGGCAGAAGCACTTCGGATCGCCCTTCTTCTGGGGAATCAGCACCGGGACGATCTCGTCCTTGAAGGACCCCTCGGCCTGCGCCTTCGCGGCCTTCTGGTGGCTCTCCATGGAGAAGCGATCCTGGTCCTCGCGCGTCGCGTTATATTTCTTCGCGATCAACTCGGCCGCGACGCCCATGTGGAAGTTGTTGAACGAATCCCAGAGCCCGTCGTGGATCATCCCGTCCACCAGCTCGCCGTGCCCCAAACGGTAGCCGGTGCGGGCCCGCGTCAGGAAGTAGGGCGCGTTCGACATCGATTCCATCCCGCCCGCCACGATGACGTCGGCGTCGCCGGCGCGAATCGCCTGCGCGGCGAGCATCACGGCCTTCAGCCCGGAGCCGCAGACCTTGTTCACGGTCATCGCGGCGACGGAGTCGGGGATGCCGGCGTGGATCATGGCCTGGCGCGCGGGGGCCTGCCCCACGCCCGCCTGGACCACGTTCCCCATGAGAACTTCCTCGACCTGGCCGGCTTCGATGCCGGCCCGGCTCACCGCTTCCCGGATCACGAGGGCCCCGAGCTGCGGCGCGCTCATGCCGGCGAGCGAGCCCTGGAACTCGCCGATGGCGGTGCGGCACGCGCTGACGATATAGGCGTCACGATCGGACACGATCCACTCTCCTCTTCGAGATGCGGGGGCGCGCCCCCGGGCTAGAGTCCCGGGCGGCTCGCCGCCTCGCGCAACAATTCACGGGCGATGACGAGCATCTGGATCTGCGAGGTCCCCTCGCCGATCTCCATCAGTTTGGCGTCGCGGAAGTAGCGCTCCACCGGGTGATCGGTCATGTAGCCGGCCCCGCCGTGCACCTGGATGGCGAGGTTCGCGGCCTTCATCGCGATCGTGGACGCCTTCAGCTTCGCCATGGCCGCGTGGCGCGTGAAGCGCCCGCCGCGGTCCTTGAATCGCGCGGTCTGGTAGACCAGGAGCCGCGCCGCTTCGATCTCCGTCGCCATCTCGGCCAGGAGGAGCTGGATCGCCTGGAACTCCGCGATCGCCTTGCCGAACTGACGGCGTTCCTGCGCGTACTTCAGCGCCGCGTCGAGGGCCGCCTGCGCGATCCCCACCGACATGGCGCCGATCGAGATGCGCCCGCCGTCGAGCGTCATCATGAACTGCTTGAACCCCTCCCCCTCCGTGCCGAGGAGGTTCTCCGCCGGGACCTTCACGTTGTCGAAGAGGAGCTCCACCGTGTCGCTCGCGCGGTGGCCGAGTTTCCGCTCCTTGGAGCCGGCCGAGAAGCCCGGCGTCCCCTTCTCCACGATGAACGAGGAGATCCCCCTCACGCCGACGCCCGGCGTGGTGACCGCGGTGAAGACCGCCGTCCCGCACACGGACCCGTTCGTGATGTAGATCTTCCGCCCGTTCACGACGTAGTGGTCGCCGTCCCGCACCGCGCGGGTCTTGGTGCCGCCCGCGTCGGAGCCCGCCTCGGGCTCGGTCAGCCCGAACGCGGCCAGCTTCTCGCCGCTGCAGAGCGCGGGCAGGAACTTCCGCTTCTGCTCCTCCGTGCCGAACCGGTAGATCGGCCACGTCCCGAGGGAGACGTGCGCGGCGAGCGTGATCCCGGTCGAGGCGCAGGCGCGCGAGATCTCCTCGACCGCGATGGCGTAGGAAAGCGTGTCGAGCCCGGCGCCGCCGTACTCCGGCGGGAACGCGATGCCGAAGAGGCCCAGCTCCCGCATCTTCTTCACGTTCTCCCACGGGAACTCCATCGCCTCGTCGTACTTCGCCGCGCGCGGCGCGATCTCGGCTTGGGCGAACTCGCGCAGGGTGTTCTTCAGGAGCGCCTGCTCCTCGGTCAGCTCGTAGAAATCGATGTCGCGTGCGGCGGTCATGGTCGTCATGCGTTCTCCAACACGCCGGTCACGCCGGCATCACGGCGACGTCGTCGATCAGGAGATCGGCCTCGGTCGCCGCGCGGATCTGGTCCACGGTGACGTCGGGGGCGCGCTCCTTCAGCCGGAGCCCCTGAGGCGTCACCTCGATGACGGCGAGATCGGTGATGATGAGATCCACCACCTTCTTGCCGGTGAGGGGAAGCGTGCACGTCTTCAGCACCTTCGAGGTGCCGTCCTTCGCCGTGTGGAGCATCGTGACCACGACGCGCTTCGCGCCCGCCACGAGGTCCATGGCGCCGCCCATCCCCTTCACCATCTTCCCGGGGATCATCCAGTTCGCCAGGTTCCCTTCCTGGTCCACCTCCATGGCGCCGAGGATCGTGAGATCCACGTGGCCGCCCCGGATCATCCCGAACGAATCGGCGCTGGAGAAGAAGGAGGCGCCGGGAAGCACGGTGACCGTCTCCTTGCCGGCGTTGATGAGGTCGGGATCCTCCTCCCCCTCGTAGGGGTAGGGGCCGACGCCCAGGATGCCGTTCTCCGACTGGAGCACGACCTCCATGCCGGCGGGGATGTGGTTCGCCACCAGGGTCGGCACGCCGATCCCGAGGTTCACGTAGAAACCGTCCTTAAGCTCCAGCGCCGCTCTTCGGACGATTCGTTCTTTTTTCAATTCGCTTGGGTCCATAGCTCCCTTGAAAGACCGCGTCCACGAAGATGCCGGGGGTGATCACCGTGTCGGGGTCGATGGAGCCCGTCGGAACGAGCTCCTCCACCTCGGCGAGGGTCACCGCGCCGGCCGTCGCGACCATCGGGTTGAAGTTGCGCGTGGATCTCCGGTAGATCAGGTTGCCGGTGTGGTCGCCGCGCCACCCTTTCACGAGGGCGAGGTCGCCCTTGATCGGCATCTCGAGAACGTACTCGCGGCCGCCCATGACGCGGGTCTCCTTCCCCTCCGCGACGATGGTGCCGACGCCGGTCGGCGTGTAGAACCCGCCGATGCCCGCGCCGCCCGCCCGGATCCGCTCCGCGAACGTCCCCTGCGGGCAGAGCTCCACCTCCAGCTCGCCGCTCAGGAACTGCCGCTCGAACGTGGCGTTCTCGCCGACGTAGGAGGAGATCATCTTTCGAATTTGGCGGGTCTGGAGCAGGAGTCCCAGGCCCCAGTCGTCCACCCCGGCGTTGTTGGAGACGCAGGTCAGATCCTTCACGCCCGAGTCGCGGAGCGCCAGGATCAGGTGTTCGGGAATGCCGCAGAGGCCGAAGCCCCCCAGGACGACGGTCATGCCGTCCCGGAGGTTCGCGCGCTCCATCGCCTCGCGGGCGTCGCGCACGACTTTGTTCATCCGCCGCCTTTCGTCAGGACGCCGTGCCGACCCGGCCGGCGCGGTGCGCGGCCACCCAGCCGCGAACGTAGTCGATGATGGCCTGGGTCGAGGTGCCGGGACCGAACAGGTCGCCGACGCCCATCGCCCGCAGGGCCCCCATGTCTTCCTTGGAAATGATGCCGCCCCCCGTCAGGAGGACGTCGGTGAGGCCGCGCTCGCGCATCAGCTCGATCACGCGGGGGAAGAGCGTCATGTGCGCGCCCGAGAGGATCGAGAGCGCCACCACGTCCACGTCCTCCTGGACCGCCGCCTGCACGATCATCTCGGGCGTCTGGTGGAGCCCCGTGTAGATGACCTCGAAGCCGGCGTCGCGCATCGCGCTGGCGACCACCTTCGCCCCGCGATCGTGTCCGTCCAGCCCCGCCTTCGCCACGAGTACCCGGATCTTGCGCGCCATGGGGAAACGCCTCCTAGAAGACCGCGGGTTCGCGGTAGACGCCGTATGCTTCGCGGAAGAGGTCGCTGATCTCCCCGAGCGTCGCGTGCGCCTTCACCGCGTCGAGGACGTAGGGGACGAGATTCCGGTCGCTCAGGCAGGCGTCGCGGAGCGCCGCGATCGCCGCCGCGTGCTTCGCGGCGTCGCGCTTCGCGCGGAACGTCTTCACCCGCTCGGCCTGGCGCCGCTCCAGCTCGGGATCGATCTTCAAGACGGGGATGGTGATCTCCTCGTCGTCCGCCGTGTAGCGGTTCACGCCGACGATGATCCGCTCGCCGCGCTCCACCTGCTGCTGGAAGCGGTAGGCCGAGTCGGCGATCTCCTTCTGCGGATAGCCGCGCTCCACGGCCACGATGATCCCACCCATCTCGTCGATCCGGCGGATGTACTCGAGCGCCTCCTTTTCCATCGTGTCGGTGAGCGCCTCCACGAAATAGGAGCCGCCCAAGGGATCGACCACGTTCGCCACGCCGGTCTCGTGCGCCAGGATTTGCTGCGTCCGAAGCGCGACGGTCGCGGCCTCCTCGGTCGGGAGCGCGAGCGTCTCGTCCATCGAGTTCGTGTGGAGCGACTGGGTGCCGCCGAGGACCGCGGCGAGCCCCTGGAGCGCCACGCGCGCCACGTTGTTCAGCGGCTGCTGCGCCGTCAGGGAGACTCCGGCCGTCTGCGCGTGGGTGCGGAGCATCCACGAGCGGGGGTTCTTCGCGTGGAACCGGTCGCGCATCACGGTCGCCCAGATGCGGCGGGCGGCCCGGAACTTCGCGATCTCCTCGAAGAAGTCGTTGTGCACGTCCCAGAAGAAGGAGAGCCGCGGCGCGAATTCGTCCACGTCCATGCCGCGCTTCACGCACTCCTCCACGTAGCCGATCCCGTCGGCCAGCGTGAACGCCAGCTCCTGGGCGGCCGTCGCGCCCGCCTCGCGAATGTGGTAGCCGCTGATCGAGATCGAGTTCCACTTGGGCATGTTCTTCGCGCACCACTCGATCATGTCGACGCAGATCTTCACGTGCGGCCGCGGCGGGCAGATCCACTCCTTCTGCGCGATGAACTCCTTCAGCATGTCGGCCTGGATGGTCCCGCCCAGCTGCGCGGGCTTCAGACCCTGCTTCTCGCCGATGGCGACGTACATGGCGAGGAGGACGATGGCGGGGGCGTTGATGGTCATCGACGTGGTGACCTTCTCCAGCGGGATGCCGCGGAAGAGGATCTCCATGTCCTCGAGGGTGGAGATCGCCACGCCTTCGCGGCCGACTTCGCCGAGCGACATCGGGTGGTCGGCGTCGTACCCCATGAGGGTCGGCATGTCGAACGCGGTGGAGAGGCCCGTCATCCCCTGGCCGAGGAGGTAGTGGAAACGCCGGTTCGTGTCGTCCGCCGTGCCGAACCCGGCGAACTGGCGCATGGTCCAGAGCCTGGTGCGGTAGCCCTCGGGGAAGAGCGCGCGGGTGTACGGAAACGCGCCCGGCGCGCCGAGCCGCTTCCGCGTCTCCTCGTCGGTGGGGCGGTCGGCCTCGGTGTAGAGGGCCTGGAGCGGAATCCCGGACATCGTCTCTTCGCGCCGCTCCTTCGCGGGCGCGGGGGCCGCGGAGGGCGCGGCCGCGGGGGCGGGGCCGGATGCGGACTTCTTAAGAGGCGTTTCCGTGCGACCGTTCGCCATGGGTCATCCTTTCGATCAGGGCGCGGGCGGCCCGGTAGGGGGACGTCCGCCCCGCGATCACGTCCTCGGTCACGTCGTTCAGGCTCTCCTCGAGTCCCCGGCGGCGAAGCCAGGCGTCGAGGAGTCCCTCGCGAACGGCGGTTCGAATCCGCGCGCGCACCTTTTCGCGGCGGCGCGGACCGGCCACGTCGGGCCGGTTCGCGTAGTCGCGATGCTCGCGCAGCGCCGCGTGGAGCTGGTCGAGCCCCGCGCGCGCCGTCGCGACCGTCCGCACGATCGGCGGGCGGTAGCCCTCGGGCCGGAACGCGAGGGACGCCCGAAGCGCGGCCTCCATCGCGTCGGCGCCGGCGTGATCGGCCTTGTTCAGGACGATCACCTCGGCGATCTCCATCAGCCCGGCCTTCAGCGCCTGGATCGCGTCGCCCGACTCCGGCGTGAGGATCACGACCGTGGTGTCGGCCGACTCGGCCACGTCGAGTTCGCTCTGGCCCACGCCGACGGTCTCGATCAGGGTCAGGCCGCTCCCCCAGGCGTCCAGCAGCTCGCAGAGCTCGCCGGTCCGCGCCGCGAGACCTCCCAGGCTCCCGCGCGTCGCCATGCTCCGGATGAAGACGCGTGGATCGGTCGCGTGCTCCATCATCCGCACGCGGTCGCCCAGGATCGCTCCGCCCGTGAAGGGGCTCGTCGGATCCACGGCGACGACGCCGACCTGCGTTCCCTCGGCCCGCACGAGGCGGGTGTACTCCGCGACCAGCGTGCTCTTTCCGGCGCCCGGAGGACCGGTGAATCCGATCCGCGGGGCGGCGGGCTTCTTCCCGTAGAGCGCCTCGAGGATTGCTTCCGCTTCGGGCTCGCCGTTCTCGACCAGGCTCATCGCCCGCGCGAGAAGCCTCGGATCGCCCTTCAGGATCCCCGCGGCGAGCGAAGCCACCGACGCCATGCTCGCGGCCTGCGCCATGCCCGCGCCGGGGCTCAATACTCCATCCCGGCGCGCGACTCGATCCCCTTCCGGTAGTGGTGCTTCACCTCGCGGACCTCGCTGACCGTGTCGGCCAGCTCCAGCAGCGTCGCGGGGGCGTTTCGGCCCGTGGCGATGATGTCCATCCACCGGGGGCGCGCGCGGATCAGCTCCGCCACCTCCTCGACCGGGACGAGCCCGAAATCGGCGACGACATTGATCTCGTCGAGGAGGAGCATGTCGTGTCGGCCGCCTCGGACAATCGCCCAGGCTTTGTCGAGTCCCTGCCGGGCGAGCGCGACGTCGCGCGGGTCCGGGTCCTTGGGATCGACGAAGGCGTTTCGGCCGAACTGCTCGACGTCGACGCCAAGCCGGTCGCGAAGCACGAGCAACTCGCCGTAGATGCGGCCTTTCATGAATTGGATGACGCCGACCTTGAAATCGTGGCCGATGGCCCGTAGAACGCAGCCGATGCCCGAGGTCGTTTTTCCTTTTCCATTTCCGGTGATGACGAGGAAAATGCCCTTGCGGGTTTCGCGGCCTTCGGTCGATAGTGCCGATCCAGTTGTGGCGCCGTCAGTTGCAACGATTTTGTCCATCGAGTCAGCGTAGCATTCCGGGGGGCGGGTGTCAATTCTCCGGGGTCGCGTCGGCGGCCACGGAATTGGCTGTCATTTAGGGGGTTACGCCAATGGAAGGGTACGCCTACGCTTGGGAGTACGTCGTGGCGCCGGGCCGGGAAGCCGAGTTCGTCCAGCTCTACGGAGCGGCGGGAGCCTGGGTGGCGCTGTTCCGCCGGGCCGAGGGCTACCGCTGGACCGACCTGCTTCAGGACCGCGCGACGCCGGGCCGCTTCGTGACGATCGACCGCTGGGACTCGCGTGAGTCGTGGGAGGCGTTCCGGATCGCGTTCGCGGCCGAATTCGACGCGGTCGACCGGGCGGGGAACCGACTGACCACCGAAGAGCGCGAGCTCGGGACGTTTCGCATCGTCTCGAGCCGCGAGGACTGAGGAGACGAGGACGATGTCCGAAGCGACGACGCCGCGCCGCGAGATCGACATGGAGCGGGCCCTCCGCACCATCGTGGAGGGGACGGCCGAGCGGACGGGCGACGATTTCTTCCGCGCCCTGGTGCGAAGCCTCGCCCAGGCGCTCGACGTCCACGGCGCCTGGGTCACGGACTACGTTCCCGAGGTGAATCGGCTTCGCGCGCGCGCCTTCTGGCTGGGCGACCGCTTCGTCCCCCACTACGAGTACGCGTTGGCGGGAACCCCCTGCGAGACGGTCGTGACCAACCGGAAGCTGGTCCACGTCCCCGACCGCCTGGTGGACCTCTACGTGGGCAACCCCGATCTCCGAGCTCAAGGCGCGATGAGCTACCTCGGCGTGCCGCTCCTCGACCTCGACGGAGAGGTCCTCGGCCACCTCTCCGTGCTCGACACGCGTCCCCTTCCCGAGGATCCGCGCTGCCTCGCCATCTTCCAGATCTTCGCCGCGCGCGCCGCCGACGAGCTGCGGCGCCTGCGTGCCGAGGCGAGAATGACCGACAGCCAGCAGGCCCTGAAGGCGCTGGCGCTGGAGGCCGACTACCTCCGCCACGAGGTGAGCGAGCTCGGCCTCTTCGAGGAGATCCTGGGACGGAGCGAGGCGATCCAGCGCGTGCTGCGCGAGATCCGCCAGGTGGCCGACACCGGCGCGAGCGTCCTGATCCTGGGCGAGACCGGAACCGGCAAGGAGCTGGTGGCGCGCGCGCTCCACGGCGCGAGCCAGCGCGCGGGGCGGCCCTTCATCAAGGTGAATTGCGCGGCCATCCCCGCGACCCTGATCGAAAGCGAGTTCTTCGGCCACGAGCGAGGCGCCTTCACCGGCGCGACCCAGAGCCGCGAGGGCCGCTTCGCCCTGGCGCACACGGGGACGATCTTCCTGGACGAGGTGGGCGAGCTGCCGCTGGAGCTCCAGAGCAAGCTCCTTCGCGTGCTCCAGGAAGGCGAGTTCGAGCCGGTGGGAAGCGCGAAGACGCGGAAGGTGGACGTCCGCGTCCTCGCCGCGACGAACCGCGACCTCGCCTCGGAGGTGCGCGAGGGGCGATTCCGCGAGGACCTCTACTACCGGCTGAACGTCTTCCCGATCCGAGTGCCGCCGCTTCGCGAGCGCGGCGACGACATCGAGGTGCTGGCCGTGGCGTTCGCGCGGAAGTCGGCCGAGCGGATGGCGCGTCCCGTCCCCGTCTTCACCGACGAATGTTTCCGCCGGCTTCGCGCGTATCCGTGGCCGGGCAACGTCCGCGAGCTGCAGAACGTGATCGAGCGCGCGGTGATCACGGCCACGGGGACGCGGCTCCATCTCGAGCAGTGCCTCCCCGAGACCGGGAGGATTCCGCAGGGGCTTCCCGCGCCCGCCGCGCCCGGAGGACGCGCGCCCGCCGAGGGCGACGCCGGCGCGACGGACGGAGCCGCGGCGCGGATCCGAACGGTCCAGGAGTTGGAGGAACTCGAGCGCGAGAACATCCTCCGCGCGCTCGACGCGTGCGAGGGTCGCGTCTCGGGCGACCGCGGCGCCGCGCGGCGCCTCGGCATGAAGCCGACCACGCTCACCTCGCGGATGAAGTCGCTCGGCATCCGCCGCGCGTAGAGGCCCCCCGCGCCATGTCCCCACGAGCCCGGAACGACGGAGCCGCCGAACCGGCGCCCGGCGCGCTCGTCCGTCTCGTCGGCGGGCGCGCGTTCCAGCGGACGATCATCGCCGTCATCGTCGCGAACGCCGTGCTCCTCGGGGTCGAGACGTCGCCCGACATCATGGCCGTCGCCGGCGGAACGCTGCACGTCCTGAACGTCCTCTTCCAGGCGATCTTCTGCGTCGAGATCGCGCTCCGGCTCGCGGCCGAGTGGCCCCGACCGCTTCGGTTCTTCCGCGGGGGATGGAACGTCTTCGACTTCTCGGTGGTGGCCGCGTCGCTCCTCCCGGTGGCGGGCCCGGCCGCGACCATCGCGCGGCTCGCCCGGATCCTCCGCGTGGGGCGCCTCGTTTCCTCCGTGCCGGAGCTCCGCCTCATCATCGGAACGATGCTTCGGTCGATCCCCTCGATGGGACACGTCATCCTGCTGCTCGCGATCCTGCTCTACGTGTACGCGGTGACCGGCAACCACATTTACGGCGCCATCGATCCCGTCCACTGGGGATCGCTCGGCCGCTCGTTCGACTCCCTCTTCCAGGTGCTCACGCTCGAAGGGTGGGTGGAGATCCGGGCGGCGAGCGGCCCGCATCCCGCCAGCGGCCTCTTCTACGGAAGCTTCATCTTCGTCGCCGTCTTCGTGGTGGTGAACCTCTTCATCGCGGTCGTGATCAACAATCTCGAGTCGGTGAAGCTGGAGGAGGAGCGCCAGCGGGCGCACGACGCGGGCGACGATCCGCGCGCCGCGATCGCGCGGTTGCGGGAGGAGCTGGACCGGCTGGAGCGTTCGCTTCCGCGCTGAGCCGGGGGCCCGGCGCGGCGCCCCTTCCCCGGTCTAGAGCTTCAGCAAACCCTCCGCAACCGCGAACGCGCTCCGGGGCCTTCCGACGCGGCGCGCGCGCTCCTTCATCTCCTCCAGCCGTTCGGGCTGGTTGATGAAGTGCATCAGGCGGTAGTGGAGCTCCTCGAAGTCGTGGACGCGGATGGCCGCGCCCGACTCCTGGAGGAAGTCGCAGTTCCGCTCCTCCTGGCCCGGGAGGGGCCGGAAGACGACCATCGGAACGCCGGACGCCATCGACTCGCTGACCGTCAGGCCGCCCGTCTTCCCGAGCAGGAGATCCGACGCGGCGAGGAAGAGCTCGACCCGCGTGGTGAAGCCGTGGATCCGGATCCGATCGGCCTGCGCCTTCGTCTTCTCCGCGAGGCGCGCGCGGAGCCGGTCGTTCCGCCCGGCGATGACGAGCGCCTGGACGCGCGGCGGCAGCTCCATCACGACGTCGAGCATCGGCTCGATCGGTCCCCAGCCGAAGCCGCCGCCCATCAGGAGGAAGACCGGCCGCGAGGGATCGGGGTCGAGACCCAGCTCGCGACGCGCCACGGCGGGCGCGATCGGAACGGAGAACTTAGGATCGATCGGAACCCCCGTCACGTCGATCCGCTCGCGCTTCACCATCCCGGTGTCCACCAGCTCCTCGCGCACCGAATCGGCGGCGACGAAGTAGCGATCCATGCCGCGGTAGACCCAGATCGGATGGACGGCGAAGTCGGTGATGACGGTCGCGACGGGGATGTCGAGCTTTCCCCGCTCGCGCCAGGTGGCCAGGACCTCGGCCGGCAGGAACTGGGTGCAGAGGATCGCGTCGGGCCCGAACGCGGCGATCTGCTCCAGGTACTTCGGACTCCCCCAGACCGCGAGCCAGGTGCGGAATCGCTGCCGCCACGAATCGTAGGGCGACGCGCTCCGCTTGTAGACCTCGCCCCAGACCCGCGGCGCGCGGGCGAGGACGCGGTTGTACGTGGAGGCGTAGGTCGTTCGAAGGACGAACGAGGAGAGCTCGAGGGCGTCGCGGACGTCGGTTTCGGCGCCGGGGCTCACGGTCTCCAGCGCCTTCGCGACGGCGCGCGCCGCGCTCTCGTGGCCCGCGCCCGCGCGGACGTGGAGGAGGAGGATCCGCTTCGCGCGCGCGGGCGACACGACGGTCCCGCCCGCGTGCGGCTGGCCCGCGCCGGCGCTAATAGAACTGCCTCCGTCCGCCGGGGAAGGCGTTGGGGACGTGCTGGACGCGGAGTTCCGTTCCATCGCTCCCCCAGGTGACGCCGAT
>DATIQI010000246.1:0-2167 GCA_035470985.1 Acidobacteriota bacterium | reverse complement strand
CTACCTCCTCGCGTCCGAGGCGTACGGCGTGCCGGAGGACGACCTCGCGAAGCTGATGCACGCGCTGGCGCGCGACCCGGCGCCGCTCCGCTCCCTCTTCCGCCGCGCGGCCGAGGGGAAGAGCGCGCTCGATCTCTCCGTGGAGGGCCGCGACCGCCTCCGGCGGCTCCTCGAGGACGTGGGGGCGCTCCAGGAGTTCGCGCGCGGCAAGCGGACGGGCGAGGTTCTCTACCACTATCTCGATCGCCGCGGCATCCTGAAGAACCTCATGGCGGCGCGCACGTTCGAGGACGAGGCGCGCGCCCGGAACATCGTGAAGTTCTTCGCGCTCATCCGCTCGTTCGAGAAGGTGGCGCTGGCCGACCGTGTCGCGCTCTTCCTCCGCCACTTCGAGGCGATTCGCGAGTTCGGCGAGGATCCCTCCGTGGCGGAGCTGGACGAGACGTCCGACGTGGTGCAGGTGCAGACGATCCACCGCGCGAAGGGGCTCGAGTTCCCGGTCGTCTTCATGGTGCAGATGGCCACGCACCGCTTTCCGACCGCGAGCCGCCCGCGCGGGATCGAGCTTCCGCGCGAGGAAGACGAGGAGGATCCGTCGGCGGCGCACCGGGAAGAGGAGCGGCGTCTCTGCTACGTCGCGTTCACGCGCGCCCGCGAGGAGCTGATCACCACGTACGCGCGCGACTACGGCGGGAAGCAGAAGCGAAAGGCGAGCCTCTTCCTGGCCGAGGCGTTCGACCTGGGAAAGGAGCCGCCCGCGCGGTCGCGCCGTCGCGTGCTCGACGAGATCGCCGACCTGAAGGTGGTCGAGAAGGAGGCGCCGCCCCGCGAGCGTGCCGGGGGACGGGAGCCGATCCTCCTCTCGTCCACGCGCCTCCAGGACTACGAGACCTGTCCCTACAAGTACCGGCTCCTCCACTCCATTTCGGTGAATCCGATCTTGACCGTGGATCACCGCGTGAATTTCGGGAACGCCATCCACCAGGCGGTGGCGCACGCGCACCGCCGGCGCGCCGAAGGCGCGACGCCCGCGCTCGACGAGCTGGTGGACGTCTTCCGCGCCGTCTGGAGGAGCGAGGGATACCGGAACGAGGAGCACGAGCGGCAGCGCTTCGCCCAGGGCGTGGACGCGCTGCGCGGGTTCCACGAGCGGGAGATCGCGGCCGGTCCTCCGGCCAGCGCCGTGGAGCGGCACTTCCGGGTGAAACTGGAGGACGTGGTCGTCTCGGGGAGCATCGACCGCGTGGACGAGTCCGAGGCGGGCGTCACGCTCGTGGACTACAAGACCTCCGAGAAGGACGACGACGAGAAGGCCGACAAGGCGTCCCGCGAGAGCCTCCAACTCTCGGTCTACGCGCTCGCCTACCGGGAGCTGGCGGAGCGTCTCCCGGACCGGCTGGAGCTCCGCTACGTCCTGACCGGCGTCGCCGGCGCTTCGGAATGCGGCGAGGAACGCGTGGCGAAGGCGAAGGCGAAGATCGAGGAGATCGCCGCGGCCATCCGCCGCGAGGAATTCGATGCCCGCCCCGAGGCGCGCCGCTGCTCCATCTGCGCCTGCCGCCCGATCTGTCGCGAGTCGGCCGTCTAGCGCTCCCGTTTGGTATCATCGGGCCTTCCCACGGACCGAGCCCGTCCCCTTCGCGTGAGGACCCGAGAGATGTCCGACCGCATTCCGCGCCCAGTCCGAGCCCGTCCGCGAGTCGGTCGGCCGCTCGCGGCCTTCCTGATCGCCGGAATCGCCGGTTTCTCGTGCGTCGCCGCGACGGCGGCCGATGCGGCGCCGTCCGCGACGGCCCGCGCCGCGCCGCGCACGACCCCGGGCCCGCTCCCGTACGCGCCGAACGAGGTCGTGGTCATCGCGGCGCCCTCGGTCGTGGAATCCGCGCCCGGCGGAACCTTCGCCGTGCGCGACGCCCGCCTCCGGGGCGCGATCGTCGCGCAGGGTCTCCATCGGGCCCGGCGGGCGGACGCCGCCGGGCGCGGCGCCGGTTCCGGGCGCGACGTGGCCTGGATTCTCACGAGCGACCGGCCCGGCTTCGACCCCGTGGCCGCTTCGCGCGCGCTCCAGGCGACGGGCGCCGTCCGGGCCGCCTCGCCGAACTACCGGTTCTGCCTCTTCGCGAACCTCCCCGACGACCTCTACCTGATCTACCAGTGGTACGTGGAC
>DATIQI010000245.1:0-5654 GCA_035470985.1 Acidobacteriota bacterium | reverse complement strand
CTCCTGCGCCGCCTTGAGCACGCTCTTGATCTTGTCGACCGGGAGCGCGAGCTTCGCGGCCACCTCCTCCGGAGTCGGCTCGCGGCCCAGTTCCTGCACCAGGCGCCGGGACGTGCGCACGACCTTGTTGATCGCCTCGATCATGTGCACCGGCACCCGGATCGTGCGGGCCTGATCCGCGATCGCCCGCGTGATCGCCTGCCGGATCCACCAGGTGGCGTAGGTCGAGAACTTGTAGCCCTTCCGATAGTCGAACTTGTCCACGGCGCGCATGAGGCCGCTGTTCCCCTCCTGGATCAGGTCGAGGAACTCGAGGCCGCGGTTCGTGTAGCGCTTCGCGATGGAGATCACGAGCCGGACGTTCGCCTCGATCATCTCCCGCTTCGCCTTGTCGCGGGCGATCTCGCCCGAGCGAATCTCGCGCGCGACCTCCTTCAGCTCGTCGCGCGACATGTTCGCCTCTTCCTCGATCTTCCGGATCTTCTTCCGGGCGTTCTTCACGGCCCGGTCGTGGATCTCGAATTCCTCCGCCCCGAGATGCGACTCGCGCTTGATCTGCGTGGCCTCGCGCTTGCTCTTCTTCGCGCGGCGGGCGAGCGCGGCGATCTCCTCGCCGGTCCTTCCCCACTTCTGCTCCAGCAGGATGAACTCGGTCTCCGCCTCGTCCACGAAGGCGGCCGACTCCTTCACGCGGTCGGCGAGGCGCTCGATGAGGCGGTTGTTCACGTTCAGCTCGTGCAGGTCGCGCAGGAGCTCCTCTTCCAGCCCGCGGAGCTTCTCGTGGAGGGCGCGCTTCTTCTCCTCGGTGAGGCGGCCGACCGGCTTCTCCTGCAGCTTCGTGAAGCGCGCGGAGGCCGCGCGGACCTTGTCGAGCGCCTTCAGCGCGCGGGTCCGCTCCTTCTTCGGCGAGAACTCGGGATTCCAGTTGCCGAAGTCGATCTGGGTGAAGTCCTCCACCCGGAGTTTGTTCTGCTTCACCTTCGTCCCGTAGCCGAGGATCTCCTTCAGAATCGGCGGGGAGCGGAAGAGCGCGTTGCAGATCTGGCGCTCGCCCGCCTTGATGCGCTTCGCGATCTCCACCTCGCCTTCGCGGTCGAGGAGGGGCACGCGGCCCATCTCGCGCAGGTACATGCGGACCGGATCGTCGTAGCGGACGCTCGGCGTCGCCGGCGTCTTCTCGGGAGGCCGCTTCTCCTCGCGGCGCTTGATCCGCAGCTTCTGCTGCGCCTCTTCGTGGGTATCGAAGATGTCGACCTTCATGTCGTGGAGCGCGATGTAGACCTCGTCCATGTCGTCCACGGACGCGCTCTCGTCCAGGAAGGTCTCGATCTGGTCGTGCAGCAGGTACTGCTGCTTGCCGGCCAGCGCCTTGAGTTCCACAAGGCGATCCACCTTCTCACGCTTCATTACAGGGTCTCTCCTTTGTCGGTGTCGCGCGCGCTAGGAAACCGTGCCGGAGCTTCGTTGATGTAATTTGGATGCGAGATCCCGCCGTTCGGCCACCAGCCGATCCAGCGAGCCGTCCCGCCTCGTTTCCGCTTCTCGAATCGCCCGGTCGAGGGCCTGGATGGCCGCCCTCAGGCGGCGCTCCTCCAGGCGCTCGATCAGGCCCCGCGCCGTCCGTCGCTGTTCCTCCAGCGCCACGGCGTCCTCCACCGGGTGGACCGCCAGGATCCCCCGGACCAAGGGTTCCTCGCTCAGGAGGCGGTCCCGCTCCTCCGGAAGCGGCGGCTGCCC
The DNA here is from genome assembly GCA_035470985.1 of Acidobacteriota bacterium. Taxonomy (GTDB): domain Bacteria; phylum Eisenbacteria; class RBG-16-71-46; order SZUA-252; family SZUA-252; genus SZUA-252. The sequence continues at coordinate 3,917 of DATIQI010000245.1, read as the reverse complement.
CGACTCGACCCAGGGCTTCAGCAACTCCCGAAGCTCGGCCGTCGGGAAGCAGGCGACCCCGCCCGCCTCCGCGATCGCCCCGATCGCCCCCTCCTCCGTCAGGGCCCTCGCGGCCAGCTCCCGCTCGGCCGGGTCGAGCGACTCGGCCGTCACGACCGGCCTCGCAGGCGCCCCCTCGGCGCCCTCCGGAGCCCCGGCGCCCTCCCCCGGCTCCGCGTGCCCCCGACGGTCCCCGCCCGTCCGGCGCTCGCCTCCGGTAGGAGCCGCTCCGGCCCCGCCGGGTTGGCTCTGGCTCGATCGAGCCGGCGCCCTCCCTGACTTCCTACGGCCCAGCGCCTCGAGGAGAACACCCTCCTCCAGCCCGAACGCCTCGGACCCCCGCCGGACCAGGAGCCGCCGGCGAATCGGGTCCTCGATCTGCGCCAGGAGCCCTATGAATCGTCGTACCCGCGCTTCGAGCGCCGGGTTCGCCCCCTCGCCCCCGACCGACGCTTCGGCCAGGAAGCCGGGCACGTCCCGCGCTTCGGCGAGGAGCTTCGCGAACGCCGCCGGAGGCTCCTTCGCCAGGAACGAGTCCGGATCCTCCCCCGCGGGGAGGAGCAGGACCCGAGCCTGGAGCCCCGCCGCGAGCAGGGGGTCGAGCCCCCGGTCCGCGGCGCGGACGCCCGCCGCGTCGCCGTCGTACACCAGCACCACGTCCACCTCGAACCGGGCCAGCGCGCGCGCGTGCTCGATCGTCAGCGCCGTGCCGCACGTGGCGACCGAATTCGCGAACCCCGCCGCGTGGAGCCGGAGGACGTCCAGGTAGCCCTCGGCCACCAGGACCTCCTTCCGCTCCCGGATCGCGGCCCGGGCCTGCGGCAGTCCGAAGAGGAGGCTTCCCTTTCGGAAGACCGCCGACTCGGACGAATTCAGGTACTTCGGCTGATCCTCGGGCGCGATCGCGCGCGCTCCGAAGCCCGCCGTCTTCCCAGGCGCCGTCTCCACCGGGAAGACGATCCGGTTGCGGAACCGGTCGAAGTGAGACCCGTCGCCGCGCCGGAGCACCAGCCCCGCCTCTTCCAGCGTCTTCGCCGGGAGGAGCTTCGTCAGCGCCTGCGCCAGCGCCTCCCACTGATCGGGCGCCCATCCGACGTGAAAGCGGTCGAGGATCTCGCCCTCGAACCCGCGTCCCGCGAGATAGGCGCGCGCCTTCGCCGCCCCCGGCGCCGCCTCGCGGAGCGACGCTTGAAAGAAGTCGCTCGCCAGCGCGTTCGCCTGAAGCAGCCGGTCGCGCACCGCCGCGCCCGGACCTCGCCCCGCCTTCGGCAGCTCGATCCCCGCGCGCTCCGCGAGGACCGAGAGCGCCTCCGGGAAGGAGAGCTTGTCGATCTCCATCAGGAAGGCGAAGACGTCGCCCCCCTTGCTGCAACCGAAGCAGTGCCAGATCTGCCGCTCCGGATTCACCGTGAACGACGGCGTCTTCTCCTGGTGGAACGGACAGAGCCCGCTCCATCGCGTGCCGACGCGTCGCAGGCGGACCCGTTCCCCGATCACCTGCACGATGTCGGTCGCGCTTCGAACCGCTTCCTTCGGCTCGTTCGCGGACGGCATCGTCATCGGCCGCTACGCCAGCGTCACGATGGTGACGCCCGTGCCTCCTTCCCGGATTTCTCCGAGGCGGAACTCCTTCACGAGCGCGTGGTGCGACAGGAACCGTTTCATCTCCTCGCGGAGAATCCCCTTCCCCTTTCCATGGATGATCCGCGCCGTCTGGTGGCCGCCCATGGCGGCGTCCTCCAGGAAGCGCTCCACGGCCCGGACCGCGTCGTCGGTCTCGAAGCCGCGAACGTCGATCTCGCTGGCGATCCCGACATCGTCCGGTACATGGCATCCCGCGGAGCGCGCTCCCGCGGACTTCGCGCCCGGCGCGGACGGCGCCGAGGAGCCGGAGACCGACGCCCGCGCGTCGGCCGCTCCCTCCGCGCGCCGAAGCTGCGCGAGCGGGAGGACCGCCGTCGCGGTGCCGATCCTCACGCGGACCCGCCCGTCGGAGTCGGGCGCCGACAGGACCGTCCCCGTGGCGGCGAGCGCCGGGATCACCACCGTGTCGCCGATCGCGGCGCTCCGCACCACGGGACCCGCCGCGAGGGACGGGCGGTCGCTCTCCGCGTCGATCGCCTCTTCGATGGAACGCGCCAGGCCGCGCGCTTCGCGCAGCGTCTCCTGGCTCGCCTTCGTCTCCGTCCGGAGCCGCTTCCGGTAGTCGTCGATCTGCCGCTCCAGCGTCCGGAGGAGATCGCGGCGCGCCTCCAGCTCGGTCTGCTTCCGCTCCTTCCGCTCCGACTCCAGCCGGTCGCGCGCCGACTTCAGCTCCGCCTCGCGCTCGGCGAGCGTCGCGCGCGTCCGCGCCAACTCCGCCCGCTCCCGCTCGGCGTCCTCGCGAAGTCGGCCCAGCTCCTCGATCAGGCGGTTCAGGTCGCGCTCCCCCTTGGGGAGGATCTCCTTCGCCCGGTCGAGCACCGTCGCGTCCATGCCGAAGCGCTCGGCCACCTGAAGCGCCCGGCTTCCGCCCGGCACCCCGACGACGAGCCGGAAGAGCGACCGGAGCGACTCCTCGTCGAACGCCATGGACGCGTTTCGGACGCCGGGCGCGTCGTGCGCGAACGTCTTCAGACTCCCGAAGTGCGTCGTGGCGATGCAGAGCGCGCCGCGCTCCCGCACCGACTCGAGGATCGCCTGCCCCAGCGCGGCGCCCTCGGCGGGATCGGTTCCCGATCCCAACTCGTCGAGGAGCACCAGGCTTCGCGACGTCGCCAGCCGCACCGCCTCGCCGAGACGGCGGAGATGCGAGAGGAACGTGGAGACGTCGTCCTGGAGCGACTGCTCGTCGCCGATATCGCAGAGCAGGCGGTCGAACCAGGGAACGCGCGTCCCCGTGGAGGCCGTCACCGGAAGGCCCGCCATGGCGAAGAGCGCGAGGAGCCCCACGGTCTTCATGGCGACCGTCTTGCCGCCCATGTTCGGGCCCGTCACGAGCACGACGCGGTTCGCCGCGTCCAGCCTCAGGTCGAGCGGCACCGGCGGGCCCATCTCTCCGCGGCGCTGCCGCTCGACGAGAATCGGATGCCGCGCGTGCCGGAACTCCAACACGCGCTCGGCGTCGTCCGCGAGGTCGGGGAGCGTCGCTCCCGACTCGCGCGCCCACGCCGCCACCGCCTCGGCCGCGTCGAGCCGCACCAGCGTCTCGAAGTCGGCCTCGAGCGCGGGATGCGCGCGGTGCGCGCGGTGCGACAGCTCGCGAAGGATCCGCTCCACCTCGCGGGCCTCGTCCACCTCCAGATCCGCCAGCTCCCCGTTCGCCTCGGCCACTTCGCGCGGCTCGACGAAGACGCTGGCGCCCGAACCCGAATGGCCGACCACCGCGCCCGGCACCGAGCGGCGGTTCCCGCCCGGCACGGCGACCACGTAGCGCCCCTCGCGAAGCGTGACGAAGCTCTCCGCGAGGCCGAGCCCGCGGAGGATTCCCTCCAGCCTGTTTCCGATCCGCTCGCGAAGCACGCGCATGGAACGGCGGATCCGCGCGAGATCGGCGCTCGCCTCGTCCTTCACGACGCCCGACGCGTCGAGCGCGCGGACGAGGTCGCGATAGAGCCCCTCCAGCGGGTCGAGCCGGTCGAGGAGCCGCCCGAGGCCCTCGTACTCCTTCCCGCCGCGGCGCCGCCACGACACGACCTGTCCCGATTCCTCGAGGATCCGCGCGAACGACCAGAGTTCCTCTCCGCGAAGGGTCGCGCCCTCGTGGCGCAACCGCTCGAGGAGCGGCCCCACGTCGGGGGGCGCGACGGCCGGCGGCGGATCGGCCACGGCGTGCGCCGCGAGGAGATCCGCGTAGAGCGACTGCTCCGCGGCCGCTCGATCGAGACGATCGAACGGGC
>DATIQI010000244.1:0-33549 GCA_035470985.1 Acidobacteriota bacterium | reverse complement strand
CCTGAACACGGGGCAGTGGGCCGGTTGGACGCCGTAGCGGTCACGCGAGGTCCATCCGACGGCCGGACCGCCGTTGCGGCCGCGGCCGGGAGGCGCGCATACTCGTGGCATCGGCAGCCGCGCTCCCCGGGAGCGGTACACGCACGAGCCCGGTTTATCCGCCGCTTCCCGCGGCTGCTGCGAAGGAGTCCCCCCACTAGCACCTCCTTGAGAGGCAGCAGTCCGCGTGGAGATCTGGACCTTGTGGACCATCCTAATCTGAACATGCTGAAGGCGAGAATCAATGCGTCCCCCGTCCGAGGACCCTCGCCCGGTGGCCTCTCTGGGCCTGTGTCAGAAGGAGTTCCCATGCTGAAGCGCGTTCCCCTGCTTGTACTGATGGCAATGGTGCTATGCACTGCATGCGACAAAGACAAACCGACCAAGCCATCTCTCCCCACGTCAGGCAACGGGCTCCTGTTCGCCAGCTCCCGGGACATTCCCGCCTGGGAGGTCTATTCGATGAGGCCCGATGGCTCCGGCGTGGCGCGGCTAACCAATGACTCCCTCTTTGACTCGCAACCTCGGTGGTCTCCCGATGGGAAACGGATCGCGTTCCTCCGGCGCTACGTCGCACAGACGTATCCCTTCGACCGGCATCAACTCGCGGTTATGAATTGGGATGGGACGGACCCCGTGCGACTTACGGATGATCTTGGCGACGACAGCCCCAGCTGGTCCCCGGATGGGACCAGAATCTCCTTCGTTCGCACGACGAGCACGTACCCGGAACTCTGGACAGTCAACGCGGACGGTACCTCTCCCACACTCGTAGCGGATACCCTAAACGTGTTCGAGATTAGCTGGACATCGCAGAACACATTTCTCGGTGTTGACGGCTTCGGGATCGTCCGGTTCAACGCGGACGGAACTGGCCAGAGCCGCATCCTCAGTCTAAACCTCGGCACCGTTCACGAGGTCTACCCGCGGATGTCGCCTGACGGGGCGAGGATCGTGTTCCACTGGTATGGGCCGTCAGGTAGTGACTCGCAAATCTATGTCGTGAATAGCGACGGAGCAAACCTCCAGAAGCTAACGAACACAAGCGGAATCAAGTGGTACCCAATCTGGTCGCCCGACGGGTCCAAGATCGCTTTCTCCTGGGGTGCTTCGGCGTACCTCGCGATCGTCACGATGAACCCTGATGGCTCCGGCCAAGCCCAGGTCAGCCCCGGTCCTGGTGATGAGTACATTGGGGACTGGCGGTAGGACAGCTTGGTTCGAGTGCTGCGATCCTTGGATGCATTGGCCCGGAGCGCGATATCCGGAGCTCTTCGGCCAGGCTTGGGAGTGACGGAAATGACAACCAATGCCATACCCCGTGGACCTAATGGGCAGCCAACGTGCACGCCACCCCGTGGCAGGCGCGTAATTGTCGGCGTGTGGCGGTTTTTTATGTCGGGGAGGGAACGTGCGCTCGGCGCTGCGGTCCTCGCATTGCTGTTCGTCCCCTGGTGCACCGCTTCGGCACTTGCTTCGTCGCGGATTGACATGTCGCAGGCCCCTGCCGTAAGGGCCGCAACAGTCAGCGGAAGTGCCCCGACGGTATTGGCCCCAGCGACCATCGCTTGTCCTGAAGGCGCGCAAGCGGCGTTTAACGTGAGCGCCTCCGACATCGATGGTGATCCGATTATATCCCTGACGGCGGACGATTCCCTCCTGCCGACGGGTCACAACGCCACATTCACGCCGTCGATGGGGAACGCGATGGGTACGTTTTCGTGGACACCCGGCTATGACCAGTCGGGAGTCTACAGCGTGACGTTCACAGCCACGGCGGGCGGGCTGTCCGGGCAGGCATCAACTGAGATCCAAGTCGAGGACTTCCAGCCGGGCTTCGCTGTTGAACCTGACCCCGGAGCGATGCTCACGCAAGCGCCCATCCCCCTCCAACTCCGGCCAAAGCGCGAACCAAGCGCTCTAACGACCCTTAGCGGCTCGTTCATTCGCCAGGCCACGCAAACGAAGACCTACTATCTGTACCCGGGTGCGTGCCTCGACCGGGCTAGCGGGATGTGGGCGCCTCGTTCGAGTCCGGTTGCGGACAGCCTGAACGGCTACGGCATAGGAACGCGAGGGGGGTACACCTCGGTCGATCGGACGGCTGTCGGGAGCCTCTGGCACATCATTGACTCGTCGATTCCGGCGACCGAGCGCCCGCCAATCCTCTTTGGAAACTACAGCCTATGGTGTGGTACGTACGACGACGCCTGGGGGAACAGCGTCGGGTATCCGAACAACGCCCTTAGCGTGCTGTACATCAATACTGGTGTCCCCCACGCGTCCACTTACGTGCTGACGATGAGCCTGAACATCAGCGCCGAGCGCGACTACGACTTCGTGTACCTGATCGGTGGGGGTGAGGGCGCGGAAGATCCGCTGGGCGCGGATCGTCTACGCTACGAGGACGTGGTCAATCTCGGTGAGTCCGGAGCGGCCCGCCGACTCATTTCGTGGACCGGCAGCATTCGAAATGGAGGATCGGTGAACACGACGTCGGGGGAAGTGACGGTCGTGGGTAGTGCCAGTCAGGGTCCCCTCACAGTTCCATATGCCATCACGATTGCTGCGGAGCATCGCGCCTTGTACATGCTGCTCGTCTCGGACAACCTGTTCTCGAGTGAAGACGGAAACTGGCCCTACGGTAACGGCGTTGTCCTGGACAACATCCAGACGAGCGACAACGGTGAGATCTACTCCGAAGGCGCTACGTCCTCCCTTGTCGCGCCGAGAATTCTAGATGGGGTCGGCCCGTCCTGGCTAATCGGGGCAGGCAGCGACTACGCGACCAGTGATATCTGCGGCGTCCAAAAGAACAGCGCGACCGACCACTTTTTTACTGGGTGCGACCCAGCCAGTAAGAACGCGGTCAGCGGGCAATCCACATCGCTCACCACGTGTTCGTTTCCAATCCCTCCAGGCACGGGTGCGGTCAATACCCGGTGGACTGCGTACTTAAACCTCCCTGTTGGGGATGGATACGTGCAATGGTCTGAATATAGAGTGTACCGAGATGGCGCGTGGACCGTTTGGGCAAACACACGTGCCAGCGGGGCCGTAGTGCATGGAGTCGAGGAAACGTGGGTCACGGATGGTGACGATCTGCCTCTGGCGATAGGCGCGGACTCAGTCCAAGTCCGCTTCAACCTCCAGTGCGTTCAGAACTTGGCCCGGGATGGTGTGTGCAATTCCTCCACGCTATACGGCGTGCTCTACGATGACCTCGTGCTCGAGGTCGTTTCGGGATCCGAGGTCCCAACCTTCGGGATCTTCCCATCCTCGGTTGCGCAGTCGACTTTCGTTGATGGGACGATCTTGAGTCGGGCGAACTGTGGTGGTGGACCCTGCGGTCCCGTAACCTGTGTTTCCCCCCCATGTTGGCCTGGTATACGTGGAAGTGGGATAGGGGTTGGGGCGATCACGGACAACTTCAACAGCCCGATCGGGGATTCCGTGGTTGTTAGCATCGTGTCCGGAATACGCAGCAACGGAATGGGAATCAACTGGCACCGAGGACACGCGGCGGGCGTACCAGTTCTGGTTGACAACGCCGCCTACCAGCCGAGCCTCGGGGCACCCCGGATGATTTACCGACTCCTCGACCCACAAACCAAGAGCTGGAGCCCATTCGATTCCACCGAACTGGATGCGGATGCCGTCGTGATCGCGGGCACAGACACGATCCTCGTGGGTAGCAAGTTCCGCGTGGACTGGCCTCCGCGGGACAAGATCGGCCTCAACCTCCCAGGCGGCTTTACGATCAACGGCGTCGCCGCGTACTCCTCCTTGTCATTCCTCCCAAGGGGCACACGCCTCCAGTATTACTTCAAGGCGGTTGATATCGCCGGGACGGCCGTGTACCAGTTCCAGACGGACCGCGCCGCCAACGAGGTAGCCGATCTCCCACTGCTTCCGGGTGGCGTCACACTCGCACCGGACATTATCGAGTTCGATGTCCTCCCGAGTGTTTACGAGCCAGGGCATGCGGGTACTTTGCTACAAGGCAGGACGACCACCCCGATCCTCTACCTGGACGGTGCATACACCACCTGGGAGACTGGGAGAGATCCAGTCATCGAGGCGTTACGGGGTCTCGGAGTCAGGGTGGATCGGTATCGGCTGCTCCAGGGGTTCGGATTTGGTTCGGGGATCGGCGGGCGTGAATGGCCGGGGCAGCGCCCGAGGCACGATCGGAACTACTTCCCGAATGCGCTCGATTACCCCATAGCGGATTCCCTCGCGAAGTGGTACCGGATTGTCATTGAGGCGACACATGAACGGAGTGCTGTGCCGATTGACGAGTCCGATGCGGCATTACTGAGCGATTGGTGGGCCAAGCCTACGACGGGGGAGTCGTTCCCAGAAGCTAGTGCCGGGGATCGGTGCCTTCTGGTCACTGGTAACGATGTGTTGAGGAGCCTCGCCGATGTACCCCCGGGGGAACCGGGCACTTATAGAGCACATTTCCTCAACAACGTACTCGGCCTCGTCACGGTCGGAGATTCTTGGAACGGAACGGGATCTGTTCAGTATCCTGCGATCGATGATAAGTTCGCGAATCCATCGTCAGGACCTGGACTGGTGAGCGGTTTCTCGTACGACCTGGATGGAGGCTGCCCCCGTCCGGAGCGTTTTGACGCGCTGACCAAAGTGGGCAGCTTCCAGGCGACTAATGCGGCTCTTTACCCGGGCTTTGGCGGCGAGACACAGGTGGCAGGCGTCGCGTACACATTTGAGACGGATACGGTAACGGATCACGACCGGGCGAAAGCGCTGAGCTACGGTTTCACGATCGGGGCCGTGCGTCATCAGGGTGCACCCCCGTCATCTCCGCTCTACCCACACACTGGAATCGAAGACAGGATGCGTGTGCTGTACAAGTTCCTGACTGGCTGCCGTGGTGTGCGGGGACAGCTCGACACACTCAAGTGCTGGCCGTGTCCGTCGGACCCCACCATGACAAACAACTGGAACGGCTCTGCGGGCTTCCAAACATCGCTCTACGGCCCCCTGTACCCGATCCAGGATAACCAGTTGATTACAGGAGTCTCCCTGGGCGGTCCAGTAGTTCCCTCGACTCGGAGCCACCTCTACGGCAACTACCCGAACCCGTTTAACCCGTACACCACGATCCGGTTTGTCAGTTCGCGCATCGGAGCGACGACGATTCGGATATTTAACATCGCGGGCCAGCATGTTCGGTCGATCCTCGTCCGTGCTACACCGGGGGTGAATGAGGTGCGGTGGGACGGTCGTAACGCCGGAGGCGCAACAGTCGCGAGCGGGATTTACTTTTACAAGATTCGATTCGCGGACGGTTTGGAATCCACCAGCAGAATGACGTTGCTGAAATAGGCGAGCTCTCAGTTTGCGACTCCGCGGGTACGCAGGCGCCTCGATTCGGCTCGTACATTACCCCGTCGCGGTCCCGCCCTTGCGCGTTCTGGTCAAAATGTGCTCCTTAGGAGGCTTGGTTATCCGTCCCCGGGCCTTCCCTGGACGGAGGACCTATCCTGGAGGCGCTTGAAGCGCCTTCCTATCGGTCCAAGCATTCGCAATAAGTGCGGCGCGGCGTGGCGCACCGACGCTTCGATCTGCTTCCGGGCGCGCTGCCAGTCCTGTCGGACCGCGTCCCCGCTCTTTCCGAGAGTTTCACCGAGGAGCGCGAACCCTACGAACCGTCGCTTCTCGAGATAATGCGCGAGGATGGCACGGAGCACGTGCTCGGCGGTGCGCCTCCGTCCCGGCGGCATCTCCCTGAGCGCCGTGACCAGCGCGCGCCCGAGGGTCCAGGCGGCGGCGATCTCCTCGGTCGAGCGTTCGGTGCCGTGGTCCGCACGCGTTGATGGCGGCACCGTTCGCACGTTCGGATCGTCGAGCGAGATGGACCGAATATGGATGGATTCCCGCCGAAGCCCACCTGCGAGTAGAATCTTGATCACGCCGACCAGCCACCCAGCGGGCTCCCCCTGGATGACCGCCTCGGGGTCCTGGAGGAGGAGGAGTGCCTCATCGGCGATGCCCTCGGCGTCCAGGAGGTCGCCGGGAAGTCCCGCCTGCGACCGACGCTCCGCGAAGTAGGAGGCGCGGGAGACGGCGAACTCCCGCAGCGTGAGGCCCGTGCCCCACCAACCCGACCTGAGGCCTAGGAGTTCCGAGAACGCCGCGACTCGGTCGCCGGGGGACCGGTTGAAGTCGCGAACGATCGCGAGAAGCTCCTCTGCGCGCGGCACGGTGGGAACCCTCCAGGTCCGGGGCCGAGGTCGCGGACAGCGTGTGTCTCGCATCCCGGTGGGATGGTTGTGACACCCCGAATAGAAAGGGCGCGGCCGACGTGGAGTCCGGACGCGCGAGCTTGGGAGGCGTGCGGGTCCGTGGAACCTGTCTACGGATGCCGAGATGGCCCGAACCAAGCCTAAGTGCATGGTACTGCCACGGTTGGGTGCAGTCAAGTTGGATCGAGGTTCTGCGCTGTCACACCCGCGCTACCATCGCGCGAAGGGTCGTGCCGTCCCTCCGGGGGGTGGGGCGGCGGACCGCTGGTGAGCACTTCCATGGAGGGAGGCGCACGAAATGGAGGATCGCAATGGCTACCCAAGATCGGAACGAACGAAACCGATGACGGGCAGCCTGAGCGCGCTGGAGCTCGAGGAGAGCCCCCGCCAGGCTGCCCGATCCCTTTCCACTCGAATTCGCATGCTGCTCGCACTCTGGGCGAGCCCCGTCCGCCGGGACGTTGTCGAGGAGGAGGTTAGGAAACTGCAAAGACGTCGCGAGTAAGGCGGCGGCGCGCAACCCCGAGCGGCACCCACGGCAACAGTGCGGGGTCCGCGCCGCCTCGGCTCTCGGTGGCGATCGATCTGTCACACTGACCGCACCCCTCGTTGTCGGAGCTACCCGAGTCGATTCGGGCTGCCACAACGAGGAGGACCCGATGCGGTATCTTCCCACCCGCGAATTCCCCCGAAGGGCAGTCCGTTCGATCCGCGGCGCTGCAAGAGGTCGCTCCCTCCGGGGCGATGCTCGAGCTTCCGGTCGGGAGAACCTCCCCACCTTGGACGCGACGGGTCCCACCGAGTTCGAGATGGAGATCGTCCGTTCCTTCGAGCGCCAGCACCGCGAGCGTGGGGAGCCGGCAGGCGCCGAGGTCCATCGGCTCACCGCACAGTTCACGACCATCGAGGCCTCGCTCCCGACCGCACGCGACCTCACCGATCGGGTCGCCCAGGCTGCAGGTGACGTCGACCGGGAGGTCGGCTCCGCGGGCGAACTGGCAACGCTCTGGGCGGAGCGGGAGCGGCGATTGCGCGATCTCCGGGTGTTCGCTCGTGACCACGGCCTCGCCCGGGACGCCCACTACCCGGCCTCGGCCTGGCTCCACTTCGGGATCGTGGCCGTACTGCTCCTCGTCGAAGCTTGCGCGAACGCGTGGCTCTTCTCCGAGGCGGCCGACTTCGGCCTCCTCGGTGGATTCCTGGGAGCCTCCGGCGTGGCGCTCGTGAACGTCGGGAGCGCCTTCGCCACCGGGCGGATGGTCCTCCCGTGGCTGGCGCACCGTAGCAGGGTCGGGCGCGTCCTGGGCTTCGTTGGGCTGGTGCTGGCCGTGGCGTTCGCGGGCGGCTTCAATCTGGTGGTGGCCGCGTACCGGGATCGGCTCGCCTCGGGGACGGCGGCCGCCGCGTCCCTCCACGACCTCCTGGGCGATCCGTTCGGTCTGGGTTTCCTGAGCGCCGCGCTCCTCGCGACCGGGCTCCTCACCTGGGGTATCAGCCTCCTCAAGGGCTACACCTCCGACGACGGCTACCCGTTCTACGGAGTGCGGGATCGGGCCTTCCGGAACGCCGACCGTGCGTTCCTCGAAGCGCGGGATGAGCAGGTCGCCCGCGTCGTCGCCCGCGTCCAGAGGCTCCCGCTCGATCTCCAGGAGGAACTCGGCCGAGGGCGTGCCGCGCTCTCCGGCCTCGACGCCATCGTGGTTCAGGCGTACCGAGTGCGGGACGGGTACGAAACCGACCGTGCGGACATCCAGGCGCGCTGCACCGCGCTGCTCAAGGCGTGGCGGGAGGAAAACCTCTTCGTTCGTACCAGTCCGCCGCCGGCGTACTTCGCCGAGTACCCGGCATTCACGACGCTCATCCCGGAGGAATTCGTCCGGGGACTCGCGGAGCGGGCCGCCCGCGCCCGGGCAATCCACGCGGACCTCGAGGGCCGGGCGCACGGCATCGTGCTCGAGAACTCGGAGCGCATCACGGCCGCGCTCGCCCGCGTCGAGGGGCACGTGGAGGAGATGATGCGCCGCGGGGGAGCCGACCGTTCGCAGGGCCCGGGCGGGAGGGCAGCCGCGTGAAGCGTCTCGGCACCCAGGACCGCGTCGGCATTGCCCTCCTCGCCTTCGTCTTCCTCGCGCTCGTGGGGATGCTCGCGCTGCAGGAGTCGCTCCGCGATCGGAACCGGCGCATCGAGCGAGCGGACGTTGACCCCACACTGCCGAGTACGCGCAGCACGCTCCTGCTGCTCGACGTCACGGACCCGCTCAGCGCCGTGCAGGCGGAGGCCGTACGCCGGCGCCTCGGGGAGATGGAGGCGTTCGAGTTCCAACGGGGCGAACTCGTGACCCTCTGCTCGATCGGCCAGTACCCCGACGGGGACGCGCGGTCCTGGTTCCGCGCCCGGGTTCCCGACCGGTCCGTCAACGCGCTCGTCGAAACGGCGAGCCGTCGCGCGGCCCGCGTCGATTCCATCTTCTCCCGCCCGCTCCGGGAGGCCCTCGACCAGGCCCTCCAACCGTCCACCGCCGAGCGAACGGGACTCTGCGCTGCCATCAAGGAAGCGGCGGACCTCGAGGGATTCGGACCGACCGTACCGAGCCGTCGGCTCGTGCTGGTGAGCGATCTCCTCGAGAACGCCCCCGGGTTCTCCCTGTACCGGGTTCCGCTCGATTCCACGCTCCAGGCGCTCCCCGGGTGGCTTCGCCGCCACGCCGCCAACCTCCAAGGAGTCGAGGTCGAAGTGCTGGAGGTGCCGCGTCCAAACCTCGACGCATCGGAGCGGAGCGCCCTGCGCGCGTTCTGGAAGGCCTTCTTCGAACGATCCGGGGCCCGCGCCGTTCGGTTTCGGAGGCTGCCGTGAACTTCGTCGAGCGCATCCTGCGGACCGCGTGGCGCCTCGTTCTCCTGCTGATCGTCCTCGCGGTCCTGTTCCCGATGGTTGGTGGCATCGTTTCGGCGGTGACCGGCGACGTTCTGCACGGAATCGGAAACACCCTGGGGCCCGCGCTTGGATCCGGTGTCCTGGGGATCCTGGCGGTCGTGTTCCTCGTAGGACTCGGCGCTCGGCTGGTTCGGTCCGTGGGTGATCCGGCTGCTGCGAAGCGCCGGCAGGCGGACCGCGAGCGGCTGCGGCGAACCGCTCGGCACCGGGCCGAGGATGTCCCGGCGTACGGGCGCGCTCGTCGTATGCCCCCGGACGAGGACCCCACGCTGCCGTTCGGTGATACCTAGTGGGCTGGGACTGGCTCGCGTACCTACAGCGGCAGCGCCTCGGACGCGGCCCCGCCGAGCTCGCCCGGACGTGGCACCGCCGGTTGGTCGAGGCCGAGGACGCGTCTCGGATTGAGGACCTCCGCACGTTCGTTCAACAGATGCGCGTGGAGCCCGGGCCGGACGCCGTAGTGCTCGGTCGCACCCGCGACGACCACGGGAAGCCGTTCTGGGTGGGCCTCCCCCGGGAAGAGTTCCTCGCCCGTTCGCTCTCGACGGTCGGGGCCTCGGGAAGCGGGAAGAGCTACGGCGCCCTCGCTGTGTTGATGCAGCTGCTCCGCCACGGCAGAACGCCGGTAGTGATCACCGACTTGAAGGGCGAGTTGTCCTCCTTGATCCTGGACGTCGTCGTTCCTGCGCTCATCGCACTTGGCGTCTCGCCGGAACACCTACTAAGGAACCTCCGCGTCGTCCGACCATTCGATCCGGTTCGGGTGCCGCTCCTTCGGATCACCCAACCGGAGAGCGTGCCGCGCGATGTCCAAGCCCGATCGATCGCGACCACGCTCTGTGCCGGCGTCGAGGACGAGTTCGGCCTCCGGATGGAGCGGATCGTGCTCCGGCTGGTCTCGATCCTGATCGAACTCGACCTGCCGCTCCCGCGGATGCTCGATTGGCTCGGTGCGCCCTCGCTGCTCCAGCGCGATGCCCGGAGATCCACCGACCCAGCCGCGAAGCGGTACGTCGGCGAGCTCCTGACGCACGAGAACCGGACCTCGATCGACGCGGTGCGCTCCCGTCTCGACCTGTTCCTCCTGAACGAGGGGACCCGCCTCGCCCTGAGCGCCCCCTCCTGCCTGTCGTTCGCCCAGTGCTTGGAGTCTGGTCTAACCGTGATCGACGTTGGTGACCCACCAGCCGGAGCCGAGCGGCTCGCCCGGTTCTGGTCGTCGGTGCTGCTCTCGCGGCTAACGCGTGCCGCGCTCTCTCGACACGTCGGACCCGATTCGCCCCAGACGCTGCTCGTATTCGAGGAGTTCCAGGAGGGCCTCGGCCGGGACGAGCGCGCACAGTTCGCGCGACTCCTCTCGCAGGTTCGCTGGAAGAAGTGCTCGGCCTGGTTCATCAACCAGCAGCCGGCCCAGATCGCGGCCATCGACCCGGTGCTCCTGAAGCTGCTCCGGACAAACGTGGCGCTCGAGATGTCGTACCGGTGCGCGTTCGAGGACGCGAAGGCGATGGCCCACGCGATGCCCACGGATCGGCGGGATCGAAAGCCGGGGAAGGGTGCAACGCGCGAGGACGCCGTGGAGCAGCTCACGTCCCTCGGCCGACGGGAGTTCCTGCTCTGGCCCAAGGAGCGCGCACGCGCGCAGGTCTGCCGCTCGCCCCGCCTGGACATGGACGCCCTCCGCGCCGCCGCGGAGAAGGTCCCGGAGGAGATCCGTGATCGGATCCGTGCCGGGACGGTCTCGATCCCAGCCGACGAGGTGCGGGCCACGATCGCGCGCGAATCGGAAGGGGCGACCCCGCCGGCGCGGGGGCTATCCAACATACTGGCGCGACCCCCAGTGCTCGGTGGGTCGGACGAGCTGGGGCTGGGGTAGCGGCGATGGCACGCGGCGGAAGTGATCTCGTGGGCCTCGTCCTACTCCCGATCCAGATTGCGTGGTGGGTTGTCCACACGATCGCGCTGGGCGTAGGAGCGCTCACTAAGGCAGCCCGATTCGGGACCCGACTGCCGACGATGCTTTCCAAGAAGACCGCATGCCCGCGTGGGCACGCGGTTCCGCTCTACGGTGTCTTCCTCTGCGCGTCCTGCCGTGCCGTGCACGAAGGGTACGTGTTCGGGCGCTGCCGGGTGTGCGGGGGGCGAGCGGGGTGGACCAGCTGCCCGACCTGCCAGCTTCCGGTGCGGAGCCCGTTCGTATGAGGGCGAGGATCGCGCGCGATCGGAGACGCAGAACGGGCCGGATCGTGATGGGGAAGCGGGACGTGAAGCTACTGCTCGCCCTCAACCGCTTTCGGATCGCTCGGACCAGCGACCTGGCCTCCGTCTGCTTCCGGGGCGTCCGCCGGGACACCGCGGCGGCGCGACTGCGGAAGCTCTACGACGCGCACGTGCTGGAGGTGCGCGCGGGGGCTCCCAACCAGGAGAGCTGGTACTTGGTGGGGCCAGCGGGTCGCCGGGCGCTCGAGGACCGCGGAACGCCGGTGGGTAGGGTACCGCGGGGCGGCCTCGATCACCATCTGGCGATCGTCTGGACGTGGGCCACCGTTGCGACCGCCCCGTCCGGTCCGCGGCTGATCCGGGCGCTCCCCGACTGGGAGCTCCGGGAGGGAGGCACGTCCTCCGATTGGGGGATCGTCCCGGACCTTCTTCTTGTGCTCGGTGGGGAGGGGGTGACGCGGGTCGTCGCGGTCGAGGTCGACCTGGGTACCGAGCGACTCGCCGAGGTGGAAAGCAAGGTCCGGCGGTACGGGACCCTCGGGGAAGCGCTCGGCTGCGGCGAGCTGGATCTACTCTTCCTGACCCGGTCCGCGGAGCGTGCGGTGCGCATCCGAACGATCCTTGGCCAAGGGTTCGCTGGCCGATCCGCGACCTGCGATTCGATGGACGATCTGCCGTCGGCGCTCCTACAGCTGCTGGCGCCGCCTCCCCTCGCGGCCTCCCCTTGCAGTAAGGGGAGGGAGGCGGGAACAACCCGCAGTCCCGCAAGCGAGAACGAGGCGGTCGATGCGACGCCTTAGGGATTCTGGATTCGATGCCGCGCTTCGCACCGCGAGGGGGTCGGATCCCGGACTGCCCGATCACCTCTGGACCACCGCGGAGGCCGCACGCTTCCTCCGCCTGTCGACGAAGACCCTGCGCCGGCTCGTCACGTACCACGACCTTCCTTGCGTCCGCCTCGGCGCCCGCCTACGCTTCATCCCCGCGGACGTACTTGCGTGGGCTCGGCACCGAACGGAGGCCTGAACTATGCCGAAGCTCCCGCGAGGGATGTACAAACGCGGTCCGTGCTACTACGCACGGATCTTCGAGGGTGGTCGCGAGCGACGGAAGTCGCTGGGCCGCGAGTTCGGGAGGGCGGTGACCCTGCTCCACCGACTCCGCGCCGGAATCGCGTCACCCGCTCCGCACGCGACGGTCGCCACGCTGGGCCGCCGCTGGCTCGAAACCGACGTTCGGACCCGGAAGACCGAACGGGGGAGGCGGGAAGCCGAGAGCTGCTTCCGGCGGTTCACGGAGCCGCTCCTCGGGCATCTCCGGGTCACGGAGATCCGGCCGGACCACCTGCGGGAGCTGCGCATCTGGATCGAGGGCATCGGTGCCGGCAGGGACCACCGGCCGTTCAAACCCGAGACCGTGCGCCACTACCTGAAGGAGGTGCGGAGGTTCCTCAATTGGCTCGTGGACGCCGGGTACCTGGACCGAAGCCCGTTCCCGCGGGGCCTCATGCCGCGCGTGCCCGAGCGACCGCCGGACCGGCTCACGGAGGATGAAGTGCGGCGGTTGCTCACGGTCGCCGAACCCTACCGGTTCACGCTCCGGCTCGGGCTCGCGACCGGACTGCGGTGGGGGGAGCTGACGAACGTGCAGGCGAAGGATGTGGAGCGGGGAACACTGGTGGTCGTGGCGGGGAAGACCGGACGGGTGCGACGCATTCCGCTCCCGCCGGACCTCGACCGCGCGATCGCCGGGCGGATCGGGCGGCTCGTTCCCTTCAGTGCGTCGTCCAAGGGCTCGTTCACGCGGATCGTGCGGCGCGAAACCGGCGTCGCGCGGTTCCACCCGCACATGCTGCGCCACACGGCGGCGTGCTGGTGGCTCGAGGCCGGAGTGACGCTCCCGGCCGTGCAGGAGCTGCTCGGGCACGCGTCGGTGGTCACGACGCAGCGCTACTCCCGACTCTCGGACGCTGCGGTGCGCCGGGAGTTGGAGCGCGTCTGGTCGGAAACCGGCACAGTCACCGGATCAGTTGGGCTAACGTCGGATCGAGAGAGTCGTGGTAACCTGCACGCGCTGCGACAGATGGGCCCTTAGCTCAGGCGGTAGAGCACCTGCCTTTTAAGCAGGGAGTCGTTGGTTCGAGTCCAACAGGGCCCACACCCTTGCCACCGCTGCTCATGGCCGATGCGATCGGCGCCCGACCCACGGAGGATGAAGCGATGGAACGCACGGAAGACCGGCAGGCGGAGCCCTCCGTCACGGCGATCGCCCATCTCCACCAGGGGAACAAGATCGCCGCGATCAAGCAGGTGCGGGAGGAACAGGGACTCGATCTGAAGGACGCGAAGGACCTCGTCGATCGCTACCTCGCGGCGCACCCCGAACTCTCGGCCCACGAAGAAGCGGCGGCAGGAACGTCCGCCGGAAAATTCGTCCTGGGTCTGGTCGTCGCCGCTCTCGCCATCGTCGCGGCGTACTACGCGCTGAAGACGATGTAACGCGTCGGCGGCGCGGGCCCGTCCGGCGCCGGCCGAACGCAGAATTTTCCTTGGCGTCCCGAAGGAGACGGGTCTAACCTCCGGAACGAGAGGCGCCGTCGTTCCCCCTCCGCCTTGAGCCCGTCCCCCGCTCCGGCACTCGCGTCACCGATTCCGACCCTCTACGTCACCGTCAGGCCGGCACGCCACCGAGGGAGGGCTACTCTCGATGGGATCGCTCGTCGCTTCACGGGGAACCGGCACCGACCGAACGCCGCACGCCCTTCATCCGGAACCACGCTCGTGGCTCCGCGCGCTCCGCGCACGCGCGGCGATCGCGGGCTTCGTCGCGCTCCACCTGGCGCTCTGCGGCTACGACAGCGCGCCGCCGGTCGCCGACCCGCGCGGATACCATCCGCTCTTCCGGCTCGACGGGAGGGTCGTCCACGACGTGGGACGGCTCCAGCTCCAGCTCACGAACCTCGGCGAGACCGGAAACGCGAACAATCCGCTCCTCACGACGGTGCCCTCGGCGGAATGGCCGGCCGGATCGGGGCACGACTCTCTCTACGCCGCCGGGCTCTGGGTCGGCGCGCTCGACCCGAGCGGGATTCCGCACGTCACCACCGCGAACTGGCGGGAGCGCGAGTTCTCGCCGGCCCTCTTCCCGGACAACGTCTGCGTCAGTCTGCCGGCGGACCGGGTCGCCGACGTCCGGGAGGCCTACGAGGGGATTCCGGACGGCAATCGAATCATTTCCGCGAGCGTCCTTCCCGACGATGACGGCGACGGCTTCGTGGACGAGGACTTCCTGAACGGGATCGACGACGACCGGGACGGACTCTGCGACGAGGACTACGCCGCCGTCGGGCAGCAGATGCTGGCCTGCGAGTACTACGACGACGTCCCGCAGATCCGCCAGCAGCAGTCCGAGCACGTTCCGCTCGGGCTCCACGTGCGCCAGACGTCGTACGCATGGGCGACGCCCGGGCAGAACGATTTCGTCGGCATGGACTACGCCATCCGGAACATTTCGGGGCGAACGCTTCGGAACGTGATGGTCGGCATCTTCGCGGACATGGACTGCGGCTCGCGCGCCATCGACTTCTACTGGGAGGACGACCAGGCAGGGCTGATCAACCGCGACATCGAGTACTCGGGCCCGACCGGAGCCACGGTCCGCCGGCGCCTCCAGATGGGCTACGCGTACGACAATCGCGACGATCCGAACAAGCCGGCGGAGAAGAAGCGGGGGGACGTGCCCGGGTACTTCGGCTGCATGTTCCTGAACCACACGATCGACCCCAGCGGGGTGAACGCGCCCCGCACGGTCGGGATCACCTCGTTCAAGTTCTTCTCGGGGGAGGCGCCGTTCGCCGCGGGAGGCGATCCGCAGAACGATGCGCAGCGTTACCAGCTGATGACCGATCCGACGCTCCACCCGGACCTGCTCGGCGAGATCCGGTCGTCGCGGCCGTCCGACTACCGCATCCTCATGGCGACGGGGCCGTTTCGCGCGCTCCTCCCCGAGTCGACGCTCACCGTCTCCGTGGGTTGGGTGATGGGGCTCGGGCTCGGGATCGGGAACCGCGTCGGCGCCGGCGGGACGCTCATCGAGAACGCCATCGTCGCGCAGCAGGTCTTCGACGGCGTCTATGCGGACTTCGACGGCGACGCCTACACGGGCCAGTGCGGCAAGGAGACGTGCCTCCGGTCGCTCTCGAGCACGACCTTCGTCTATCAGGTCCCCGAGTCGTCCGTCTGTCGGGTCCGCTTCTGGTCCGCGATTCCGAGCGGCCCCGGATTCGAGCGCTATGAAGGACTCGCCGCGTGGGACCCGGTCATTCCGTGCGCGGACCAGCAAGGCGGCCGGTTCCTCTGCGTCGACCCGCCTCTGAATCCCGAGGATCCCGTCTTCACGCACTGCGCGAGCGCGGACACCGTGAACGTCCCGGTGGGGCACGCATGCGTCTACGTCGACTTGGACTGCGACGGGGATACGGGTCAGGAGGGGAAGGAGCGCCTCGTCCACTGGGTCGCGTCCGCTCCGCTTCCGTCTCCGGTTTACGCCGGCTCCGACGGCGCCAGCGAACCCCGCGACTTCCTCGAGCGGTACAAGACCCGCCTCGACTCCACCCGCGTGAGCGCCTGGTTCTTCCCGGGCGACGGGAAGATCACGCTGAAGTGGAACACGTTCGCCGAGTTGGTGCGCGACGCGCAGAGGGGGAATCTGAAGGAGTTTCTCGGCTACCGGATCTACAAGGCGACCGGTTGGGAACGGCCGCTCGGCACGAACGGGCCCTCCCGGGACCTCTGGGAGCTGATGGGCGAGTGGCGGTTCCGCCCGGGCCGGTCGCAGGCACGCGACCTCGCGGCGCTCGTCGATCCGTCGGCCCCGATCGTCGCCACGCAGCGCGTGCGGGTCTCCTGGAACCACGAGACGCGCTCCGTCATGCGGGACTCCTCCTACTTCGAAACGGACACGCTCTTCGCGGTGGGCCGGTACAGCTACGAGGATCGCAACGTCCTGAACGGGTTCCCCTACTTCTACTCGATCGTCCCCGTCTCGGCCGTGCCGATCGCCGGCACCGACGACGAGATGATCCTCGTCGGAACGCCGAGCGCCCAGAACGGACAGGTCGTCATCCCGCGCGGCGACGCGCGCTCCGACCAGGAGCACGTCTTCGTGGTTCCGAATCCCTACAAGGCCCGCGCCGAGTGGGACCTCGTTCCGCGCGAGGACGATCCGTCCGGGACGAAGGTGATGTTCCAGAATCTGCCTCGAACGAAGGGCGTGATCCGGATCTACACGCTGGCGGGGGATCTGGTCCGCGAGCTGGCGTTCGACGGTCGCCCTCCGGCCGATCTCCAGTATGGAAAGGACCCCGTCTATACCGGCGCGGGCGCGGTCCCCTGGAATCTCATCTCGCGAAACGGCCAGAAGATCGTCAGCGGGGTCTATCTCTTCTCGGTGGAGACGGAACTGGGGCGCGACATCGGCCGATTCGTCGTCATTCGGTGACGAACCTGTCGCCTTGCGCTCTCGGGAGGATCGGACTACCATGGTAGTATTGACCGACAAAACGGGGCCGCATCGGCCCGTGTATCTAGTGAACCCATACGAGGTTTGCCGTGGCGAGCGCATCCAGGAAATCGGCGCGGAAGGCGAAGAAGAAGCCGGCCGCCCGCCCCCGAATGAAGGCCGCGCCGAAGAAGAAGGCGGCGGCGAAGAAGAAGGTCGCGGCGCGGAAAGCCGCCCCGAAGAAGCCCGCGCGGATCCAGGCCGTCCGCCGCTCCGAAGCCGATCGACGCGCGCCGGGCGCGCCGAACCGAATCCGGATCGTCGTCGCCGACAAGCTCCCGCTCGATCGCCGGGCGCTCGTGTCGCTCCTCGTGACGCAGGCCGACTTCGAGATCGTGGGCGAGGCCGAATCGGTCGAGCAGGCCGCCGAGTTCTGCGGCAGGCTCCGCCCGAACATCCTCCTCATCGCGCTCCGGATCGGAGCCAACGTGGGGCGGACCCCGATCGTGGACATTCGCACCCAGGCCCCCGACACGCCGATCCTGGCCATGGCGGAGCGTGGTGAAGGGGAGTGCATCGTCCTGAATCCGCCGAAGCCGGGCCGCGACATCGCCATGTCGGGCCCTTCGCCGCAAGGGCCGCTCTGCTCGCAAGGCACTGATTGCCTCCAGATCGCGGTCGCCGAGGGCGCCTCGGGCACGATCCGACGGAGCGCCGACCCCGAGGTCTTCTTCCACGCGGTCCGCACCGTCGCGTCGGGAAACGCCTGGTACGAAGCCGGCACGGCGTCGGCCATCATGCGCCACGCCCTCGCCCCGGCCACCGACAATCACACGCACGCGCTCTCTTCCCGCGAGTTGGACGTGGCGGAATTAATTTCCGTCGGACGCTCGAACAAGGAGATCGCTCAAGCGCTCGGCATCAGCGAGCCGACCGTGAAGAAGCACGTCGGACACATTCTCGACAAGCTGGGACTCCAAGACAGGCTCCAGGTGGGCCTCTACGTGGCCCGAAATCCCCTGGTTCTCCAGCCGAGCGGGGCGCGCCGCCGCTGAGTCGCCCGATCCCTGGATCCCATGGCGCCGCGTGGCCTTACGCCCCGCGGCGTTTCCGTGACCGGCGCCGTCGAAACGGGATCGGCGCCCGAACCACGACCCCGGAGCGGGGTTCATAAGAGCAAGCACTCCGTTCGCCGCCGAATTCTCGGAATCGGGGGCCGCCGCGAGAGGGGCCCAGCCTCGCGGCTGGATTCGACCGTCGGGCCTAGGGGAGAAATCGCATGAAGCGTGTATGGATCTCGTTCGCCGCCGTGCTGGCCGGAGCCCTGATCTGGAGCGCTGCGGCGCAGTCGGAGGAGGAGAAGCCGAACCCCGGCAAGGAGCTCTTCCTCGGCAACAAGTGCAACTCGTGCCACATGGTGTCGGCGCAGGGGATCGAGAAGCGGAGCGCCGAAGCCGCCGACGAGGCGAAGGGCGAGAAGGCGGAGAACGCGGAGAAGTCCGAAGGGGCTCCCGAGGGCGACGCCAAGGCCAAGAAGAAGACCCCCGATCTCTCGGGCGTGGGACTGACCCGCGACGCCGAGTGGCTGGGGAAGTACCTGATGAAGCTCGAGGCGAAGGACGGCAAGAAGCACATGAAGAAGTTCAAGGGCACCGACGCGGAGCTGGCGACCCTGACGACGTGGCTCGCCTCGCTGAAGACCGAGGTGAAGGCCGAGGAAGGCGCGAAGGCCGAGGAAGCTCCGAAGGCCGAGGAAGCCCCGAAGGCGGAGGAGAAGCCGAAGAGCGAATAAACGCCCGCGCGGGATTCGACCGCGGGCGAAGCGCTCGAAACGCAAACGATTCCAGGCCCCCGGAGCGCCGTCGTGAGGCGCTCCGGGGGTTTTCGTTGCTCCTCGAGGCGCGCCGCCCCGATCCGGCTCGCGCGGACCGAAGTCGCGATCGTGCCGCACGAGCCTCATCCGGTACCCCTCTCCCTACAACCAAAGAATACCTGTTGAGTTACGCGGTCGTGTCGCACACTGCCGATAGTTCCTTGGTCGGGCCATATCCGCCGATGGGGCGGTGGTCCGTGCGCGACAGGAGCCCTCGGAGTAACGCATGGATTCCGAACCGAAGAACGGAATGACCCGCCGTACCTTCCTGGACACGCTCCTCGGCATCGGTGCCGTCGGTTGGCTCGGCACCGTCCTCTATCCCGTGTTCGAGTACCTCCAGACGCCCCCGCTCGGCGAAGCCGAAGTCACGAGCGTGGTGGCGGCGAACATCAAGAACCTGAAACCGAACAGCGGCGTCGTCTTCAAGTTCGGCCACGATCCGGGGATCCTGGTGCTCGGATCGGACGGCAAACTGCGCGCGTTCTCGGGGGTCTGCACGCACCTCGACTGCACCGTGCAGTACCGGCCCGACCTGGAGAAGATCTGGTGCGCGTGCCACAACGGCATGTACGACCTGACCGGGCGGAACATCTCCGGCCCGCCGCCGCGCCCGCTCACGGAATACAAGGTCGCCCAGAAGGGCGACGACGTCATCGTGTCGAAGGTCTAGGACCAGGTGGGAGCGACGAGATGCCGGGACTGATCGCCCGCGCGCAGGCATGGCTCCGCGAACGGCTGAACATCGATCCGATCGTGGAGTTCGCGTCGCACAAGACGGTTCCTTCGTGGAAGGGATCGTTCTGGTACTACTTCGGGGGCGTCGCCCTCTTCCTCTTCGTCGTGCAGGTCGTCACCGGGATTCTCCTCCTGATGTACTACCAGCCGGGCGAGAAGACCGCGTTCGAGAGCGTCCGCTTCATCGTCACGAAGGTGAAGTTCGGCTGGCTGATCCGCTCCATCCACTCCTGGGCGGCCAATCTCTTCATCCTGGCGATCTTCATCCACATGTTCTCGGTCTTCTTCACGCGGGCGTTCCGCCGGCCGCGCGAGCTGACGTGGTACTCCGGTTTCGTGCTCCTGGGTCTGGCGATGGGACTCGGCTTCAGCGGGTACCTCCTCCCCTGGAACACGCTCGCCTACTTCGCCACGAAGGTCGGGACGACCATCGTCGCGGTCGTTCCCTTCATCGGGGAGCCGATCATGCAGTTCCTCCGCGAGGGGAAGGACGTGACGACGGCGACCCTGACGCGCTTCTACGGGCTCCACGTCGCCATCTTCCCGGCCGTCTTCACCGCGATCCTCGGGCTCCACATGCTGCTCGTTCAGACCCAGGGGATGCACCAGCCCGAATCGTGGAAGGACCTGCCTCCCGAGCGGCGGAAGAGCATGCCCTTCTTCCCGAACTTCATCCTGCGCGATCTCCTGCTCTGGCTGATCGTGCTGAACTTGCTCGCGATCCTCGCCGTCCTCTTCCCGTGGGAGCTGGGCGAGAAGGCCGACCCCTTCGCTCCGGCGCCGGAGGGGATCAAGCCCGAGTGGTACTTCCTCTTCATGTATCAGGCCCTGAAGTACTTCCCGGCGAAGATGGGATCGATGGACGGTGAGGTCGTGGGGATCCTCCTCTTCGGATTGGCCGGGCTCCTCTGGTTCCTCGTGCCCTGGTGGGACGCGAAGACGCCGAAGGGCTCGCGCAACCGGACGCTCACCTACGTCGGAATCGTCGTGCTCCTCTTCATGATCGTCATGACCGCGATCGGGGTGTTGTGATGCGCGCACGCGCCTTCCTCGGCCTCCTGCTCGCCGCCGGCCTCGGGGCGTCCTCCGCCGCGTGGGCGGCGCCCGACTCGACCGCGGCCGCGCCGGGGGTCCGCGACGAGTGTATGACGTGCCATCTGGAGCAGGAGACCCCGGAGGCGCAGGCCTATCGCCACGACATCCACCGCCAGCGCGGCGTCTCGTGCGCCGACTGCCACGGCGGTGATCCGCGCTCCGACGACGGCGACGTCGCGATGTCGAAGGCGAAGGGCTTCATCGGCGTCCCGAAGAAGCAGGACATCCCGAAGCTCTGCGGCTCGTGCCACGGCGGCGCGAAGGAGGGGTTCCGCGCGCGCTACAAGCTGGAGGACGCGTTCGCCGATTTCAAAGAGAGCGCGCACGGCCGGTCGCTCGACGCGAATCCGAAGGGCGCCCAGTGCGTCTCGTGCCACGGCGTCCACAACATCGCCGCGGTCACCGATGCGAAGTCGCCGGTCCATCCGAGCCGCGTGGTGGACACGTGCGCGAAGTGCCACGGGAACGCGTCGTACATGCGCGACTTCAACCCCTCGCTTCCGGTGGACCAGAAGGAGAAGTACCTGACCAGCGTCCACGGGGAGCGTCACGCGAAGGGCGACTGGAAGGTGGCGACCTGCGTCAGCTGCCACTCGAACCACGCGGTCCGCGCGGTGAAGGACCCGCGCTCGCCCGTCTATCCGACGCAGATCCCGGCGACCTGCGCGCGCTGCCATTCCGACGCCAAGTACATGGCGAGCTATCGCATCCCGACCACGCAGTACCGCGACTACAAGGCGAGCGTCCACGGCAAGGCGCTCCTCGAGAAGTCGGATCTGAACGCCCCCGCCTGCAACTCGTGCCACGGCAATCACGGCGCCGCGCCTCCGGGCGTCGCCTCCGTGATCGCGGTCTGCGGTCAGTGCCATCAATCGAACGAGCAGCTCTACGAGGCGAGCGTCCACAAGGCTCACTTCGAGGAGAAGAAACTCGGCGGATGCGTCGTCTGCCACGGCAATCACGCCGTCCAGCCGACCGCCGACGCCATGGTCGCGTTCCAGGAGCCGTCGCCGTGCGCCAAGTGCCACGTGGACGGCGCCTCCGACGCGGCCGCGCCCAAGATCCACCGGCTTCGGGGGCTGCTCGACAGCCTCGCGGTCGGACAGGATCGGGCGGAAGCCGTTCTGGCGCGGGCGGAGAACCTCGGCATGGACATCTCCGACGCGCGATACACGCTGAAGGACGTGCACCAGGCGCAGATACAGGCGCGGGTGGCGATTCACAGCTTCCGGGAGGAGGATCTCGAGGAGGCGGCCCGTCCGGGCATCACGGTGGTCGCGAAGGCCGAGGAAGCCGGCCACGCGGCCGTCAAGGAATACCGATTCCGCCGGCAAGGACTGGTGGTGTCGACGCTCATCGTCACGTTCGCGGTGTTCTTGCTGTGGTTGAAGATTCGGCAAATCGAAAGGAGACAGAACGATGAAACGACTTAGTGCGACGCTATGGATGGCGGCGTGCTTGATCGCCTGGAGCGGGGTGGCGCAAGCCGCCGACGCGCCGGCGCACATGTACGTCGGCAACAAGAAGTGCAAGACGTGCCACAACTCCGAGAAGGGCGGCGCGCAGTACAAGGTCTGGGCGGAGTCGAAGCACGCGAAGGCGTTCGAGACGCTGGCGACCCCGAAGGCGCTGGAGATCGCGAAGGAGAAGGGCATCGCCGATCCGCAGAAGGCCGACGAGTGCCTCTCCTGCCACGTCACGGGTCACGGCGAGCCGGCCGACAAGTTCAAGCCGACGTTCGTCGCGGCCGAAGGCGTCGGCTGCGAGTCGTGCCACGGCGCCGGGAGCGACTATCTGAAGAAGTCGGTCATGCAGGGCATCCGCGACAAGTCGATGAAGGCCGCGGATCACGGCCTCCTCGAGGTGACGCAGGAGACCTGCGACAAGTGCCATAACGAGAAGGGCACCGGCGGCAAGAAGATCGACTTCAAGGAAGCCAGCGCGAAGATCAAGCACACGATCCCCGAAGGCTACAAGCGGGGCGCGGCGGCCGAGGCGGAGGGGGCCGAGTAAGAATCCCCCCTCGGCAGCGACCGGCCGAACGTCTATCCTGAGGCGGCGGGCTCCCACGGGCCCGCCGCCATCTCGTGTTCGGTAGGGGGACCGAGCTTGACGTTCGCACACCGCAGCGGACTCCTGGTGGTGCTCCTCGCGACACTGGCGGTCGCGATCGCGGGGATCCTCGCGCAATCGCGGGTCGCCGACCTGCCCGCGGGGTCCTGGCCCGGTCCCTACCCCGCCCGCCTGAACGGCGCGTCGGTCGGAAGCCCGGCCGAGCTCGCGTTTCGGGCGCAGGGGCTGCGCCCGGACACGCCGGCCCGCCTGGAGGGCGACGGCGCCTCGCGCGAGGTCGTGCCGCGTCACGCGCACGGCTGGCCCGAACTCGCGGTGTCGTCGGTCGCCGCCGCGCTCTTCTGGGCGGCCGCCGCATTCGTCTTCTCCATTCGACTCCACCTGCCGGCCGCGCGCATCCTATTCGGGGCGTCGGTCCTCTACGCCGTCGCGATCGGAACCGGAGGCGTGTTCGCGCCTCCGTCCCTCCGCGGGGTCGATCTCCTGCCGTCGCTCGCGCGGATCGCCGTGCTGCCGGTGCTGCCGTTCTTCTTCGTGCACTTGGTTCTCGTCTTTCCGCGCCGCCGCCCGATCGTGGACCGCGTCCCCTGGCTCGTGCCCGGGCTCTACGCCCTGGGCCTGGCCGTCGCGGGGCTCCACGTGGAGGGATTCCTCCGTTACGTGCGTCACCCGGACCCCGGCGCCTGGTCGTACCTGAAGGCCGTGGAGCGCCTCCCCATCGTGCTCCTCCTCGTGGGGGAGGCGGTCGGCGTCACGCTCCTCTACCGCGGCGCGAGGCGTCACCTGCTCGCGCGCGAGCGCCGGCAGGCGAAGTGGCTCCTCTGGGGGATCTCGATCGGGGTGATCCCGTACGCGCTCGGGTTCGCCCTTCCGCACGCGTTGGGACTCCCCGAGATCCTGCCCCTGCCGGCGGCGCGCCTCGCGACGCTCGCCATTCCGCTCTCCTTCTCCATCGCGGTCGCCCGCGAGCGCTTCCTCGACATCGATCTCATCATTCGCCGCTCGGTCATCTACTCGCTCCTGGCGCTCGCGCTGGCGGGCGTGTACCTGATCCTCGTGCTCGTCGTCGGCGACCTGGTTCGCCTCCTCGTGCCCGGCCGCCCGGAACTCGTCTGGATTCCGGCGACCGCCGTCCCGATCCTCCTCTTCGCGCCGACCCGGCGCGCCATCGCCGATCTCGTCGACCGCACGCTCTTCCAGATCCGCTACAAGCACGACATCGCGGCGGACACGTTCGGGCGCGAGATCGCGTCGGCGACGGGACGGGAAGCCGTCGGCGCGGCGCTGGAGGGGGCGATCCGGACGAACCTCGCTCCGACCGTCGTGCGCGTCCGGCTGGTTCGAGGCGCGGATCTCGCCGATCTCGGCGTCGTCGTGGGAGCGGCGCCGCCGAGCGCGCCCGCGCGCCATCCGGACTCCGCGCAGGGAACGGCGCTCGTGGCCGCCCCGGGGGCGACCGACCTTCCGGAGGCAGAGCGAAACGACATGGATCCGGACTTGATCCGCCAGGGATTCCGGCTCGCCGTGCCGATCCCGGGCGCGCGCGGCCTCGAGGGCGTCGCGCTCGTCGGAGAGAAGGAGACCGGCTGGCGCTACATCGAGGCCGACCTCGACTTCCTCATGCGCCTGGCGCGGCCGGCGGGCATCGCGCTCGATCGCCTCGGCCTCCTCGAGCGGGTCGCCGCCGAAGGGGCGGCGCGGGAGCAGGCCGCGGCGCTCGACCGATTGAAGGAGGACTTCTTCGCGCGGGTGGCCCACGATCTCCGGACGCCCCTCAGCGTGGTGTCGTGGACGTCGCGGAACCTGATCGACGGACTCGACGGCACGCTGAACGAGCGCCAGCGGGAATCGCTCGCCTCCATCGTCCAGGCGGCGCGGCAGCTCGACCGGCTCGTTCAGAATCTCATGAACGTCGCGAGGCTCCGGCAGCCCGCCGGGCCACCCTTGCACCTCGAAGCGATGCCGCTCGGCTCGGTGGTGGAGGAGGCGGTCGCGGGCATCCGGCCGCTCCTCGAGACGCGCGGCCTTCGCCTGGAGCGGAACGTCCCGGAGGGCCTGGCGCCCATCCGGGCGGACCGGAGCCGGCTCGTGGAAGTGCTGACCAACCTCCTCGAGAACGCCATCCGCTATTCTCCGCAGGGCGGCCGGATCGAGGTGACGGTGGACGCGGGGCCGCATCGGCGCCAGCGTGTCGTCGTGCGCGACGAGGGACCGGGCGTTCCCGCGGAGGATCGGGAGCGGATCTTCACGCAATTCGGCCAGGGACGCCCGGCGCCCCAGGGCTCGGAGGGCGGGCTCGGTCTCGGGCTCTACGTGGCGCGCGAGTACCTCGGACGAATGGCGGGAACGGTGGCGGTGGACGATCACCCGGACGGCGGCGCGCGCTTCGTCTGCACGCTCCCCGAAGCGGGCCCGGACACGATGGAGGGAGCGTGAGCGCCGAGATTCTGCTCGTGGACGACGACCCCGCGCTCCGGCGCGCCATGCGTTCCCGGCTGGAGCACTGGGGGCATTCGGTGCGGGAAGCCGCGGACGGACCCGCCGCCCTGGCGGCGAGCGAGAGCCGCGAGTTCGATCTGGTCTTCCTCGACCTGAATCTCCCCGGGATGAGCGGCCTCGACGTCCTGAAGACGTGGCGGGAGCAGGGCGTCGGCTGCGACGTGGTGGTGCTCACGGCCCATGGAACGGTCGACGCAGCGGTCGAGGCGTTGCGCCGCGGGGCGGTCGACTTCCTCCAAAAGCCCGCTGACTTCGACCTGGTCGAATCGGTGCTTCGTCGCGTGTTGGAGCGGCGATCGCTGGTGCGGACGAACACGGCGCTTCTCGAGGTCGCCGCCGCGGAACCTCCCGCCAGCGCGTCGCCGGCGATGGTCTCGCTCCTCGCCATGGCGTCCAAGGCGGCCGCGTCGGCGGCCACGGTTCTCATCACGGGCGAGAGCGGTTCGGGCAAGCAGGTCCTGGCCGAGTGGATCCACCGCCGGGGCCCCCGCGCGAGCGGACCGTTCGTGTACGTGAATCTCGGGGCCCTGGAGGACGAGCTCGCCGAATCGGCGCTCTTCGGACACGAGAAGGGCGCCTTCACGGGCGCGCACCAGCGCCGCGCCGGCAAGGTCGAGCTCGCGTCCGGAGGGTCGCTCTTCCTGGACGAGATCGGCGACGTGACGCCCCGGCTGCAGGTGAAGTTGCTCCACTTCCTCGACACGGGCGAGTTCGAGCGGCTGGGCGGAACGCGGACGATCCGCGGCGACGCGCGCGTGCTCGCCGCGACGAACCGGGATCTCGCCTCCGCGCTCCGCGAAGGGACGTTTCGGGAGGATCTCTACCATCGCCTGAACGTCGTCGCGCTTCGCGTCCCGCCGCTTCGCGAGCGCCCCGAGGACATCCTGGTGCTGGCCGACCTCTACCGGGAGGGCTTCGGTCAGGCGGTGGGCCGCCACGCGCTTCGATTCTCCGACGAGACGCGCGGGGCGCTCCGCGCCTACGCGTGGCCGGGGAACGTGCGGCAGCTTCGCAACGTCGTCGAACGGATGGTGGTGCTCGCGGCCGGGGACATCCTGACGCCCGATCTTCTCCCGCCCGAACTCGCGGCCCCGGCCCCGGCCGAGCGAGGGCTCGAGGGGCTCGGACTCCACGAGGCCGAGCTGGAATTTCGGATCCGCCACATCCGCGACGCGCTCCGCCGGGCCGGAGGGAACAAGACCGAGGCGGCGCGTCTCCTCGGAGTGCAACGGAGCTATCTCAGTCGGGTCATCCGGGAACTCGGAATCGAAGCCGGCGGCGACGGGAACGACGGGATGAAGTGAATCGGGGCCGTCCCCGAGGGGACGGCCCCGCCACGACTAGGGGAGCGGCTGCAGGCACTGCTCCAGCGTGCGGAGGAGCTTCTCTCCTCTCGAGGCCACGCGGAGATCGCGCATCAGGAGCTCGGCGCCGCCGTTCTGCGCGGCGATTCGCTTCGATCGCGCGAAGACCATCTCGGAGTTGCCTCCGGTGAAGCCCTCCTGGTGCTCCGCCACCTCGGCGGTGAAGGGCGTGCCGATCGGCGCCGGCGGATTCGCCGTGATGTCCACCGGCGTGACCGTCACGGTTCCCGTGGCGCGCGCGCTGTACCGGTAGCGTCCTTCCGCGTCCACCGACGCGCTCCGCCGCAGCGTCACGGGCCCCTGCACGTAGACCCAATCGTACGGGCCGTCCGAGCAGAGCGGCTTCGGGATCACCTGGTCGAAGTTCAGCGTCAGGGTCTGCGCGTCCGCCGTCCCCGCGTTCGGCGATCCGCCGAGCGAGAGGATCACCACCTCGCCGTCCGACGGGATCGGGACCGGCGACGATTGGTCCCCGGCCGGCCCGCCGGTCAAGGCGCGGAGCTCGGGCGGGAGCCCGTTGTAGATCACGGCCGGAATCTCGCGGAACGAAGGCGCGGCCGAGACGACGCCGCCCGACGCGGGCGGCCCGATCAGGAGTCCGGTCCGCGCCAGGTCCGCGACCACGACGTGACGCGCCAGCATCCACGAGAGGACCTGGTGCTCCGTCGTTCCGGGAATGAGAACCTCGAAGTGCGCCGCTCCCAGCGTCCAGGTGCCGCCCGTGGGCGCCGCCGTCCGGAAGAGGCGGAGATGGACGCGCACCGGCGCGTAGTCGCCCAAGGCGAGCTGCACGACGCTTCCGCTCCAACCTTCACCCTCCGCCCAGCCCGTCTGCACGTCGCCGAAGGCGTCGCGCCAGCGCTGATTGAAGGGGGCGACCGGCGGGAATCCGGCGGCCGTCCGGTCGCCGTCGAGGTTCATCAGCGCCGCCCGGAGGGTCAGCGGGTCGGCGTTTCCCCGGAAGATCAGGTGGACCGGATCGGACGGCGTGCCGTCGAAGCCGGCGCCCGTGTAGGGCCAGAACCGGAGCGACGCCCCGTCGTGGTTCACCGAGACGACGCCGGAGGGCTCGGCGTCCCCGCGCGTCTCGATCGCGCCGGCGCCGAGGATCGAGCCGAGGTAGCGGTCGCCGGAAGGCGCGTACGGATCGACCGGAATCGAGAGCTCCATGGACTTCTCGCAACCCGTCACGGCGAGCGCGACGAGCAGGATGGCGGCGGCGGGCGCGCGGGACGCGGCGCGCGCGCGGCGGACGGCGTGCGGACGGGTTCGGTTCATGGCTGGCCTCCTTCCGAGTGTGGCGCCGCGGTGACCTGCGCGGTCTGAGGCATCGGGGCGCGGCCGTGGCGGGCGAGAATGCCCGCCGCGATCCGCTCCGCGTTCGCCAGGACCGTGAGACTCGAGTTCACCGCGAGCGACGAAGGCAGCGACGAAGCGTCGCTGACATAGAGCCCCGGGTATCCGAAGACTTCGCCCGAGGCGTTCACCACCCCGTGTCGAACGCTCTCCGCCATGCGGCAGGAGCCGACCTGGTGCGTGGTGAAGAAATGGAGCTCTTCATAGGGCGTCCCGGACGGATCGAGATACGCCACGGGCACCGGGGCGCATCCGGCCCTCGCGAGGATCGATTCCAGGAGCGCGTGCACCTCGTGGTGATACCGGCGCCATCCGGCATCGAGCGCGGCCGAGACCGAAGGCGTTCCGTCGCTCCGGAGCCGAATCCTCCCGGCGGGCGGCGTCAGGCCGGTGGCGTAGAGAATGAGCCCGCGCCGGCGAAGCGTTCGCATCAGCGCGACGTGTTCCGCACCCCAGTAGTCCTCCTCGAGTTTCCCCCCGGAGGGGACGAGGCGCGCGCCCGCCACGATCTGGAGCGGGAGCGGCTTCACCGCGGAGACCACGATGCCGTGCGATTCCAGGAACTCGTACGAGACCATGCCGGGATGGGACCGGCCGACGTAGAGATCTCCGTCCGGATACTCGCGGGGCAGGAGCCCGACCGCCTTCACGCTTCCGTTGAAGGCGACGTTCCGCCCCACGTGCCGGCTGAGACGCGGCATCCGCTTCTTCGACCGAAGGAGGAGCGCGGCCGAACCGACCGTGCCGGCGGCCACGACCAGGAGGCGCGCGCGCAGGCGCTCCTCGCCGCGAGCCCGCGACCGGCAGCGGATCTCCCAGCGCGGGGGGTACGAGGCGAGCGCGCGGCCGTCCGACCGCGCGTCGTCGCTCCCCGTCGGGGCGATGTCGGCGACGTTCGTATCGGTGCGGATCTCGGCGCCGGCGGCCACGGCGGCCGGCAGGTAGTTCAGGTGGAGCGACTGCTTCGCTCCGAACACGCACCCCGAGACGCAATACCCGCTCCCCACGCATCCGCGCGCGGCGTACCGGGCGCGATCGCACGAGTAACCGAGGCGCTTCATCAGGAGCGCGAAGACCTGCCCGGTCTTCGGAACGTCCTCGGCCGCGATCTGCTCCACGCGAAGCATCCGCTCGGCGGTGTCGTAATGGGGGTCGAGCGCGGCCCGGCCGACTCCGTCGGGCCAAAGCGGCCGCCCTCCCTCGCCGCGCTGGTCGAACACGATCGAAGGCGCGCGGAGCGAGACCATCTCGTAGAAGCCGGATCCGCCGCCCAGCCCCTCGGCGAAGGTCAGGTTGAGGCCCTTGCCGGACAGGGTCCGGAGGTAGCGCCGGAAGTAGGCCGGGCTCTGGGTCTGGCGGAAGTCACGCTCCGGGACGATGTCCGGGCCCTTCTCGAGGACCAGCACGCGATAGCCCGCCTCAGCGAGGCGCAGCGCGGGCGGCGCGGCCCCGAAGCCGCTTCCGACGACGACGACGTCGTACAGGTTTTCTCGATCTCGGTTCGCGTCACGCATGGCTTCCGTCCTCGGTCCGGCACGCGGGCAGAAACGCCGCCGCGCCGGGATAGGAGATCTCCTCGCGAAGGTAGCCGCCGTTCGCTCCGGGGAAGTCGATGAGCCCGCTGCCGCCGTCGTCGTAGATCCCGGCGTACGTCGCGACCTGCGTCAGGAAGATCGCGCCGCGGTAGATCCGCCGGGTGGTCGCGTCGGCGCCGAGTCCGTCGCGGACGACGCGGGCTCGGCGGTCGTCGTCGAGCCGGTCGAACGAACGCGCTCCCGCGATGTCGGTCGCGCGCGCGCAGAGATCGGAAGCGAAGAACGCCGCGTGCCGCGCGAACGGGTAGCTGGGGTCGTGGAACGCGCGCGCCAGAGACGCGTCGTCGCCGCCGGCGCCGGGGACCACGGTGCGAACGAAGGCGCCGAGAACGCGGTCCGTCCGATCGCCTTCGCGGTCGAACGCGTCGGGATAGGCGCGGAGCACGATCCGAAGCGGCGTGCAGCCCGCGGCGCCCGCCGCGGCCGCCAGGAGTCCGATCCGGCGCAGCGCGTCGCGGCGCGAGATGACGCCCTGGAGGCCCTCGTCGTGGCGGCGTTCGATGTCGTCGTGGAGATTCATGCCACGGCGCTATCTCAAGGGCCGTGCCACGATTCGCGGAGGTTCGGGCCGGAGCGGGAATCGATGAAAGGGAGACGAGTTACGGGACGAGGGGCGGCGAGGCGTCGTTCACGGGGGAGGGCCGGCGGATTCGAATCCCGTATCGGTTTCGCTTCGCCGCGTATCGAATCGGACGCGCGCGGGGTCTGGAACGGGGAAGCGGCGGGCCCTCACGAGTCCGCCGCTTCGATCCCTCGAGTGACGCGGGTGGAGTTCGCCGTCGATCAGGGCTCCGGCTCGAGGCAGCGCTCCGTGATCCGCAGCTTCTTCTCGCCGTTCCAAGCGACCTTCAGATCGTACGTGAGGCGCTCGGCGCCGCCCTCCTGCGCGGCGATCCGGCGATACCGGAACATGGCGCGGTCGTCGTACGAGGAGCTCGAGCCCTCCTGGTCCTCGGAAACGATGGCCATGTAGGACGGTCCGAGCGGCGTCGGCGGATTCGTGGACAGGTCGATCGGGGTGACGCTCAGCCGCCCCGACGCGTGCGCCGTGTAGCTGTAGACGCCCGCTTCGTCGACGGTCGCGTTCCGCGTGAACGCCACCGGCCCCTCGATGTAGACCCAGTCGCCGGGGCCGTCGCTGCAGATCGGCTTCGGCACCGCCTGGGCCACCTGGATGGTGAACGACTGCGACTGCGGACAGCCGCAGTCCGGCGTTCCGCCCAGCGTCAGAACCGCCGCGCGGCCGTCGTTCGGGATCGGCCAATCCTCGGCGACATCGGCCAGGGGCCCCCCGATGTACGCGCGCAGCTCGGGAGGGAGCCCGTTGTAGATCACGGCCATGACCTCCCGGTAGCTCGGCGTCTGCGTGATGGGGCCGGTCATGTCGGGCGCTCCGACCACGATCCCCGCCCTCAGGAGATCGGCCATCACGAGGTCACGCGCGCACTGCCAGGAGAGGACCTGATGCTCGAACGTGCCCGGAATGAGCACTTCGAAGTGGGCCGCGCCCAAGGTCCACGCGCCCGGAGTCTGGGACGTGCGGAAGAGGCGAAGATGGAACCGGAGCGGCTCGAAGTCTCCCAGGGCCAACTGCACCACGCTCGCCGTCCACCCCTCCCCGTCGGCCCAGGCCGTCTGAACGTCGCCGTAGGCGTCGGTCCAGCGCTGGTTCCATGGCGGCGCGTTCGGGAATCCGAAGGCGCTCCGGTCCCCGTCGAGGTTCAGCAGGGTCGAGCGAATGGAGCGCGGGTCGGCGTTTCCGAAGAAGAGAAGATTGATCGGGTCCTTCGCCGACTCGTTCAAACGGTCGCCCGTGTACGGCCACATATGGAGATGTGTGGCGTGAGCCGCGACCTCGATCACGCCCGCCGGCGGCGCGTCGCCGCGCTGGTCGATCACGGCGGGAGGCGCGGCCTGCGACGCGCTCGGAACGACGGCCGTCGGGCCGCCGAGGGCGCCGGGCCTCTCGGCGTCCTTCGAGCATCCGATCAGGAGGAGCATGGAGAACGCGATCGTGGCGGCGGTGAACCGCAGCAGCGACCGGTTCGGGGCACGGGACATGGTACGCATGAAGTCCCTCCTTTGGCGGCTGCGATCGAGCCGTCGGATCGATCCGACGCGGTGTGAAGGCGCGGGGACCGCGCGGATCCGTTCGGTGGGCAGGGCGGGCGACGGAGTGGGGAGCAAGGGGCGCCCGCGGGACTCGGGTGCATGGCGCTCACCGGTACGGCCGACGCTAGACCCGCGCGGTGCCGGGCGCAATGGTCCTTGCGTCGCCGGTTTCGAGATCCGGGCCGCGCGGCGTGCCGAGGCTCGGGCCGAGGCGCGGAACCGCCGCGCATCCTTCACGTTCCGCGCGAGGCCGATTCGCGCTATCCTGGTGGAACTCCCGTCGCGGCATGGAGACGCGCGGGTCCATGCCGACCATGAGAGACCCAAGACCGAACCGAGCCTTCTCCCCTCGCCTGACACCGAAGGCGGATACGCCCCCGATGCGGCCCCCACGGCCGCCGATCGGCGTCCCTCTGCTCGACGACGGACGCTACGCGCTCCCCGAGGGGAACCCCTGCGCGGGCTGCGACCATTGCTGCCGCTACGTCGCCGTCGAGATTCCGAAACCGCGCACGAAACTCGACTTCGACAATATCCGCTGGTACATCCTCCACCAGAACGTCTCGGTGACCGTCGATTGGGACGGCAACTGGATGGTCCAGTTCGACACGCCGTGCGAGTGGCTGGTGGAAGGGCGCTGCACGCACTACCAGTTCCGGCCCGAGATCTGTCGCGACTACGACCCCGCCGAGTGCGAGCGCTACTGCACCACGCCGGCCGAGAAGGTCCTGATCCGGACGGAGCAGGACCTGGAGCGCTACCTGGCGGAGCGCGAGGCGCGGGCCGCCGCGCGCCGGAAGGGCGGGAAGCCGAGGGCGAAGAAGGCGTGAACCGCCGCGCCGCGCTCGCGGTTCACGCGCTCCTCGTTCTCGCTACGGTCGCGATCACGCCGCCCGCGCCCGCGTCCCCCGCGTCCCCCGCGTCGCCCGCCGATTCGACCGGCCCGGCCGGCGCCGGCACGAAGAGCGCGGCGTCCGCTCCCCGCCGCCCGGCCTGGCGCGACTGGAGCCGCGAGGCGTTCGACGAAGCGCGCGCCTCGAAGCGGCTCGTGCTCCTGAATCTCACGGCGGGCTGGTGCCATTGGTGCCGCGTCATGGAGGACTCCTCCTACACCGACGGCCACGCGCTCGCCGCGTTGAACCTCGGCTTCGTGCCGATCCGCGTGGACACCGACCTCCGCCCGGATATCTCCGATCGCTACCTGACGAACGGCTGGCCGACGACCGCGGTGCTGACACCCGAGGGTCATCTCCTGGCGGCCGCGACGTACCTCCCGCCGACCGGGCTGCGCGATTTCCTGTCGCAGGCGTCCCGCTTCTACAAGACGAACCGGGCGCAGGTCGATCCCAAGATCGCGGAGGCGGAGCGCGGCGTGGCGCGCACGTGGGACCCCGACACGCTCGCGCTCACCAGCGTCACCGAGGAGGAGTACGTCCAGCAGAACCTCGACGCGCTCTTCGATCTGGAGGATCTGGAGCACGGCGGATTCGGCTCGGCGCCGAAGACGGCGCGATGGGACGCGATCTCGTTCCTGCTCCGAGCGGCCGACGCGCGCGGCGACGACCGGATCCGCGCGCTGGCGGTGCGCGGCGCGGCCGCGGCCCTCGCGCTCCAGGACTCGGTGGACGGCGGCTTCTTCCGCGCGGCGCTCGCGCCCGACTGGTCGCGGCTTCGCTACGAACGGCTCCTCGACGAGCAGGCGCGCGCGATCGCGGCCCTCGCGCGCGTCTACCGCTCCACGGGGGAGGCTCGATTCCGCGACGCGGCGTCCCGCGGATTCGACTTTCTCGAGTCCTCGGGACTCTGGGAGGCGATCCGCCCCGCCTCGAGCCGAAGGCCCTCAGGGCGCGAGCACCGTTGGGGTTACCAAGCTTCA
>DATIQI010000243.1:0-2421 GCA_035470985.1 Acidobacteriota bacterium | reverse complement strand
AGGACGCCCGCGCGTACCAGTCGAGCGCGCCGGGATAGTCGCGCTGCGCCGCGCGCGATTCGCCCGCGCTGAAGTAGAGGTCCCAGGCGCGTTCGAACTTGGGATAGTCGCGGTCGCAGGCCAGGAAGATGGAGTCGGCGTCGGCGTAGGAGCGGCGCCTCAAGTGGGAGAGTCCTTGGATGAGCCGCGCCTCGGGCGTGAAGGGGCTCTTGGCGTGGTTGGTTCGGAACTCCTCCACCCGCCGGATGGCGGCCACGTAGTCGCCCTTCCCGTAAAGGGAAGCTGCCAGCAGGAAGGCCGCGTCATCGGCCCACTTGCTCTTCGGATAGTCCGTGAGCACTTTCTGGCACTGGCGAATGGCCAAGTCGTAGCGCTGGCCCGCCTCGGGCGCGACGCCTTCCGTCAGGCTGCGCTCTTGCGCCTTCTGGCCTTCCCGGTAGTACTTCTTCGCCAGGTAAAAGGTATTGAAGTAGGCGCAGCCGGCGGTGAGGAACGCGAGGCCGAGGAGGCCGAAGCCGAGAGGCCCGGCGATCGGAGTACGCATCTGACCCCGATCGTACCACGGGCTCTCGGCCCCGCCTATGGCGCGCTGTCGCCCCTCTATCGGGCGCTCCCGGCCGCGATTTCGGCGCGGTAGGCGGCGCGCCCGCCCACCACTGTGAGGAGGATCCGGCCCGACAGCTCCCACCCTTCGAACGGCATGTTCCGGGACTTGGAGGCGAACTCCGCGGCGCGGACGGTCCATTTCTGGCCGGGATCGAAGACCGTGACGTCGGCCGGTTGTCCGGCGGCGAGGGTCCCGCCGTCGCGGCCCAGGACTTCGAACGGGCGTCGGGTCATGCGGAGGATCAGCTCGGAGAGCGTCAGGTGCTTCGGCTCGACGAGCGCCTTCATGTAGAGCCCCAGCGCCGTCTCGAGTCCGACGATCCCGAACGGCGCGCTATCGAAGTCGCCGTCCTTGTCGATGTCGGTGTGGGGCGCGTGGTCGGTGGCGAGGCAGTCGATCGTGCCGTCCACCACGCCCTGGATCAGGGCCTCCCGGTCGCGGGCCGAGCGAAGCGGCGGGTTCATCTTCGTGTTCGTGTCGTACGTCGCGACCGCCTCGTCGATGAGGGTGAGGTGGTGCGGCGTCGTCTCGCCCGTCATCCGCACGCCCCGCTCCTTCGCGCGGCGGAGGATTTCGACGGTGGAGGCGGCGCTCATGTGGGCCACGTGGACGCGGCCCCCGGTCGCTTCGGCCA
The DNA here is from genome assembly GCA_035470985.1 of Acidobacteriota bacterium. Classification (GTDB taxonomy): domain Bacteria; phylum Eisenbacteria; class RBG-16-71-46; order SZUA-252; family SZUA-252; genus SZUA-252. Next base: position 1,180 of record DATIQI010000243.1, on the reverse strand, counting down.
GGAGCGCGTCGCGGGCGACCATCACCGATTCGGCGAGGTCGGGGATTCCCTTGAGGCCGACGCGCGTGGAGACCCATCCCTCGTGCACCACGCCGTTCCCCTTCAGATCGGGATCCTCGGCGTGCTGGATGATCGGGACGCCGAGCGGCTTCGTGAGTTCCAGCGCGCGGCGCATGATCTCGGCGTTCTTCACCGGCTTTCCGTCGTCGGTGAAGGCGACGACGCCGGCGTCGATCAGGTCCTCGAACTCGACCAGCGAGGCGCCCTCCTGCCCCACCGTGACCGCGCCGATCGGGAGGACGCGGCAGGCGCCCGACTCGCGGGCGCGCCGGACGACGTACTCCACGCGCGGCCGGTCGTCGAGCGGCGGCGACGTGTTCGGCATGCAGGCGACGGTCGTGAAGCCCCCGCGCACGGCGGCCCGGGTCCCCGTCTCGATCGTCTCCTTCTCTTCCTGGCCCGGCTCGCGCAGGTGGACGTGGATGTCCACGAGCCCCGGGCAGACGACCGTGCCCTTCACGTCGAGGAATTCGATGGTCTTCGCGTTGCGGAGCGCCGCGGGCGCGTCCTCGCCGAGGCCGGCGATCTTCCCGTCCTCGATCCAGAGATCCTGCACGCGATCGATGCCGCGCGCCGGATCGAGGATCCTACCGCCGCGGAGACAGAGTGGGTTCGTCATGGCGCTTCGAAGCCTCCACGGTAGGGGTTTCGGTCGCGGGCGCGGCGGGGCCGGCGGGCGCCACGGAGGCATCCCCGGCCGCCTTCTGGCCCGCGAGGAGATAGAGAACGGCCATCCGGCAGGCGACTCCGTTCGTCACCTGTTCCAGGATCACCGAATGTTCGCCGTCGGCCACGTCCTGGGCGATTTCGACGCCGCGATTCATGGGACCGGGGTGCATCACGAGGACGTCGGGCTTCGCGCGGCGGAGCCGCTCGCGCGTGACGCCGTAGACGCGCGAGTACTCGCGGAGCGAGGGGTAGAGCCCCGCGCGCTGTCGCTCCAACTGGATGCGGAGGATGTTCACCACGTCCGCCCCTTCGATCGCGGCGTCCACCGAGGGTGCGACCTCGACGCCGAAGCGCTCGACCTCGGCAGGCATCATCGTCGTCGGCCCGGCGATGGTCACCTTGGCGCCGAGCTTGGTGAGCCCCCAGATGTTGGAGCGCGCCACGCGCGAGT
>DATIQI010000242.1:0-6627 GCA_035470985.1 Acidobacteriota bacterium | reverse complement strand
TTCAAGATCAACAATCCGAACGCGGTTCGTTCGTGCGGCTGCGGCAACTCCTTCGCGAGCGGCGAGGAAGAGGGCGCGCCGCAGAGCGGCGGCGGGTGCGGCAGCGGCGGATGCGGGTGCGGAGGGCACTAGGCCCCGCGCTCCTCGAACGGTAGACTCGGCCGGCGTCCCGGAAACGGGGCGCCGGTTTTCGTTTGCGCGCGGCGCGGGGAGGAGACGTGGCCGAGTTCCACAGGGTCGCGAAGGCGGCGGACGTCGTCGAGGGGAGGGGGACGATCGTCGCGGTGAACGAGACGAAGATCGCCCTCTTCCGCCGCGAGGGCGCGCTCTACGCGATCCGGAACCAGTGCCCCCACATGGGAGGCGATCTGGGCGAAGGGACCTTGGAGGGCGACGTCGTCCGCTGCCCCTGGCACGGGTGGAGGATCAACGTGAAGACGGGTCGGCACCCCGAGGTGGCGGTCATCGCCGTTCGGACCTATCGCGTGAAGGTCGAGGGAGACGACGTCTATGTCGAGGTTTGAGCCCGCGCTCGCCCGCCGGCGCTTCGCGGCGCTCCGCGACCCCTCCGCGCCCGTCTTCTTCGACAACGCCGCGGGGGCCCAGGTGCCGGACGAGGTCGTGGCCGCGGTGCGGGAGCACCTCGAGCGGCGAAACGTGCAGCGCGGCGGCCGCTACGATCGCTCGCGCGCCGTCGACGCCACGATCCTCGCCGCGCGCCGCCGACTCGCCGCGTTCCTGAATGCGGCCGCGCCCGAGGAGATCGTCTTCGGGCTCAATTCCACGTCCCTCATGCGCACCGTCGCGGAGGCGATCCGTCCGAGACTCTCCCCGGGCGATCGCGTCGTCGTCACCGAGCTCGACCACGAGGCGAACGTGGGTCCCTGGCTCCGCCTCGAGCGGTCGGGCGTCGAGCCGCTCTGGTGGCGCGTCCGGGGCGGCGCCGAGGCGAGGCTGGAGCTGGAGGACCTGGAAGCGCTCCTCCGCGAGGGGCGCGTCCGGTTGGTGGCGCTCCCGCTCGCGTCGAACACGAGCGGCCGGATCGTGGAGGTGGCCGCGGCCGCGCGCCTGGCGCGCGCGCACGGCGCCTGGACGTTCGTGGACGCGGTCCACTTCGGCCCGCACGGACCGATCGACGCGGCGGCGCTGGGCGCCGATTTCCTCGCCTTCTCGGGGTACAAGATCTTCGGCCCGCACGCGGGGTTCCTCTGGGGCCGCCGGGAGATCCTCGATTCGCTGGAGCCGGCGCGCGAGCCCTTCATCCCTCCGACGGCGCCGCACGCCTACGAGGGGGGAACGCAGAATTTCGAGGGGATCGCGGGGCTCTCGGGCGCGATGCACTACCTCGCGTCGGCCGGCGCGGACGAGGCGCCGGAGCCGTTCGACGCCGAGCGCTGCGAGCCCGCGGACGCCGCGGCGCTCGGCGGCGCGCTCCGGCGGGCCATGACGCGCGTCCGGGCGTACGAGACCGAGCTGGGCGCCCGGCTCCTCCAGGCGCTCGTCTCCGTCCCCGGCGTCTCGATCCTCGGCGATCCCGACCCGGCCCGCGTCGCGTCGCGCGTCCCCACGGTCTCCTTCACGATCTCCGGCGAGACCCCCGCCGCCGTCGTGGACCGGCTCGCCGCCGCGGGGATCCAGTCGCGCGAGGGGCACATGTACGCGCCGCGCCTTCTTCGCGCCGCCGGGTTCGACCCCGCCGCCGGCGTCGCCCGCGTGAGCCTCTGCCACTACAACACCGTCGAGGAGATCGACCGGCTGGCCGCCGCGCTCCGCGGCCGCTGACCGGTCGAGAGCCATGGGTTCCGGGTCCTTCCTCCAAGACCTCGTCATCACCCTGACGGCGGCGCTCCTCGTCCTCCTGCCGAGCCGGAAGCTCCGCCTCCCGTCCGCGGTCGGATTCATGATCACGGGACTCCTGATCGGACCGGGCGGCTTCCGGCTGGTCGGCGATCCGCACCACGTCGAGATCCTCGCCGAGGTCGGCGTGGCCGTCCTCCTCTTCATGATCGGACTCGAGTTCTCCCTGGCGCGCCTGCGGGAGATCCGCCGCGCCTTCCTCTTCGCGGGCCCGCTCCAGGTGATCGGGACGATGGCCGTCGTCACCGGGCTCCTCGTCTTCCTTCCCCTGAACGCGGCCGCGCCCAAAGCGGTCTTCGCGGGGATGCTGGTCGCCCTCTCCTCGACCGCCATGGTGCTCCGGCTCCTCGGGGAGCGCGGCGAGTCGCACGCGCCCCAGGGGCGGCTCCTCCTCGGCATCCTCCTCTTCCAGGACGTGGCCATCGTGCCGATGCTGATCCTCGTCCCCATTCTCGCGGGAACGAGCGGGCTCGCCATGGGGCCCGGGCTCCTGATCGGCGCCGTCTCGGTCGTCGGACTGATCGCGCTCGCCCGCTACGGGATGCCGCGCCTCGTGAACGCGGTCATCCGAAGCGGCATTCGCGAGCTGTACGTGATGATGGCGGTGGCGGTCTGTCTCGGCGCGTCGCTGATCACGGGGGCGCTCGGACTCTCCCCCGCGCTCGGCGCGTTCCTGGGCGGCATCCTGGTCAGCGAGTCGGAGTACGCGCACCAGATCGTGGCGGAGATCGTTCCGTTCCGCGATCTCTTCAGCAGCGTCTTCTTCATCTCGATCGGAATGCTCGTCGTGCCCGCCGGCCTCGTCCCCATGTGGACTTCGGTCGGCGCGTGGCTCGTCGTGACGCTGGCCCTGAAAGCGGGCGTGGCGATCGCCGTCGTCCGTCTCCTCGGCTTCCCGCTCCGCATCGCGGTCGTCGTCGGCATCTCGCTGGCGCAGGTGGGAGAGTTCTCCTTCGTCCTGGCCCGGATCGGAATCGAGCAGGGACTCCTCTCGCCCGCCCAGAACCAGCAGTTCCTGGCGGTCGCGGTCGTCTCGCTCATCCTCACCCCCTTCCTCTTCCAGGCGGCCTCGTGGGCGGGCGCGCGCATCGGGGGTCAGACGGGGCTCCCGCCACCCGGAACGTCGCTCGACGCGCACGTCTCGGGGGCCGAGGTCCCCACGCTCGGCCGCGCCGAGGCCGAGAGGGGCGCGCCCGTCTCCAGGCGCGATCACGTGATCGTGGCCGGGTACGGGGTGAACGGGAGGAACGTGGCTCGCGTGCTCCGCGAAGTGGGGATCCCGTACGTCGTCCTGGAACTCGACACCGCGATCATCCGCCGGGCGCGGGAGACGGGCGAGCGGGTCGTGTTCGGCGACGTCTCCCGGCCGGAAGGGCTCCACGCCTGCGGCCTCGCCGGGGCGTCGGTGGTCGTTCTCGCGATCTCGGACGCGACGGCCACGCGCTTCGCGGTGCTCCAGGCGCGCCGGAACAACCCGCGCGTCTACATCATCGCGAGAACGCGGCTGGTGGCCGAGGTGCCCGAGCTCCATCGCCTCGGCGCCGACGAGGTGATCCCGGAGGAATTCGAGACCTCCATCGCCATCCTGGCGCGCGTGCTGCGGCGCTTCCACGTGCCCGCGAACGTCGTCCGGATGCAGGAGCAGGTGCTTCGCCAGGAGGGTTACTCGTTCCTGCGCGGAGGCGATCTCACCGGATCGCTCATGACCTCGGTCACGCGGATGATCGCCGGGGCCACCACCGACACGTACTACCTGAACCCCGATTCCCGGGCGGTGGGGAAGAGCCTGGCCACGCTCGACCTGAGGGGCCGCACGCGCGCGCTCGTCATCGCCGTCGTGCGCGACGGCAAGCACACGCTCGGGCCCGAGGCCGACTTCGTCCTGGAGGCGGGGGACATTCTCGTCCTGGTGGGCGATCACCAGGCGCTGGAAGCGGCCTATCAGTTCCTGGGAGGAGACGGAGCCTAGGGGGCGGCGGGCTCCGGGGCCGACTCGGCGGCCGGCGGGGCGGAATTCGGATCCCGCGCGCGCCCGTACGTCCAGGCGGCCCAGACGACGAAGGCGAGCACCGCGATCGTGTGGCCGAGGTAGCGCATGTCGTAGTAGTACGTGAACGCCGTGATCACGTGGCCGAAGCTCGCGAGGACGAGGAGCCAGATCCCGATCGTCTCGCGCTTCGTCCAGAGGAGCGCGGCCGCGGTCAGGAAGGAGTAGTAGTAGCAGGTTAGCTCCGCCGCGAACGGAATCACGCCGAAGCCGAACGCCGCCCAGACCCACCACTCCCGTTCCCGCCGTAGACCCCAGAGGAGCAGGCCGAGATACCCCGCCGTCAGGACGAAGAAGAGCGGCTTGCCGAGCGGGCCGCCGAACGCCTTGTGGCGCGCCTCGCGGAAGTGGCGGAACGGATCGACGTCGCCCGGGTCGTACGTCACCTTCTGCCGCGACTCCCACCGGAACGAGAGAAGGGTGCGCAGCCCCATGTAATTCGTGAGGGGCGAATTGGCGTGCTTCGCCGTGTTGCGGACGAACTCGGGCCACGCCTTCGCGCTCCCCGCGACCACGCTCGAGGCCGGGATCAGGATCGCGGTCGCGATCGCGGCGCCCGCCACGATGCGGACCGCGGCGGGGTCGAGCCGGCGCTCGCGGAGGAGCACCCAGAGGATCCGAAGCACGATCGCCACGGCGAAACCGCCCGGGAAGACGCGAAGGAGGGTCGAGACGGCGATCCCGGCCCCTCCGAGGGCGTAGCGGCCCTTCTTCATGAGGGCGATTCCCGCGATCGCCCAGAAGAACCAGTCCTGGCGGAGATAGGCGCCACCCGTCCAGAAGTAGGCGGCCGGATCGTTCGTGCCGAAGAAGAGGAGGGCGACGCAGAGGGCGCGCCAGCCGAACGCCCACCAGACGAGCGCGAACGCCGCGGCGAGGAGGAGCGGATCGATCCATCCGAGGACGTTCTCGACCAGCGAATCGGACGCCGGCGCCAGATTCGCGAGCAGGGAGCCGGCCAGATTCCAGGCCGGCGACGGATTGTAGCCGTGGTCCTGGAGCGCCCGTTCCCACGTGGAGATCCCGCATCGGTTTCGAAAGTAGGCGATGTCCTGCTTGAAGGCGTCCCAGCGCTCGGGCGAGAACGGACGGGAGAATCCCTTCCGAATCCGATCCTCCTCGCCGAGGACGTACGCCGCCGGGACGATCTCGTTCTTCCGGAGATCGCGGATCCGGCGCAGCTCCACGCGCCGGCGGAAGCCCTGCTCCGCCTCGGCGAGGCTCGCGGCCTCGTAGATTCCCGTATAGCCGAGTTCGGGGAAGTACTTCGCGCCGACGTAGTAGTGGAAGAACTCGTAATTGTGGATCCGGTGATTGAAGTGGAATCCGCCCCAGTTGAAGTACCCCGTGAATCCGATGACTCCGAGCGCAATCAGGAGCGCGTCCCGCAGGCGCCGCGAGCGCTCCGGGGTTCCGCGCCGCTTCAGATACGCCCCCCACGCGAGGAGGAGCGCCCCCGCGAGGGCGAGCACCAGCTTCGCGCGGTTCGCGTCGCGCCGCGTGAACGCGTACCAAGGCCGCGGCGCCGGCTTCGGCTCCTCCTTCGCGAGGACCGTGAGCGCCGGCGGCCAGACGTCCGGGAAGGGGCCGAAGACCTGGAGCTCGGAGACCGCGATGGGGCCGACTCCCGCCGGCTCCCCGAACCGGACGTAGCGGGCCTCGAACTCCGCCAGCGGCGTGTAGCGCGCGCGCATGGTCGGACCGTCCGCGAGCATGTCCTGGATCGCCCAGACTTCCTCGAACCGCTCGCCGTCGCGCGAAACCTGGAGCGAGTAGCGGTGTCCGGCGTCGGCCTGGACGTACGCGGCGGAGATGCGGTGGACCGCGCCGAGGTCGTACGTCAGGGAGCCCGCCGCGGTCAGGAAGCGGACCCCGCGCGCGCGCCCCGCCTTTTCCCCTTCCGCTTCGCCGGCCTCGTCCGTCAGGAGCGCGGGGTCGCCCTCGACGTCGAGCGAGTCGACGATCGCGGCGGAGGCGAGGAGGTTCCCGGGGGCGCCGTCGATCGGGATCGCGTCGGGGAGCGTGGCCGACGCCGCCGGAGCGACGGCCGCGCCGAGGGCGACCGCGGCGAGGGCGGTCGCGGCGAGACCGGCCCGGCGTGCCCGCTTCGCGATGACGGCCGTCCCGCCGGGGCTACGCCCCGGACAGGATCCCCAACCAGTCGCGGAGGAGGAACTGGACGCGCGAGATGAGCAGCGAGACGCGCGCCATCACCGTGTAGCCGAAGGAGGCGCCGAAGGCGACCATGAGGAACCAGATCCCGACGCGCGAGGCCACGCCGTGGAGGCCGGTGTGCGGCGCGGAGAAGAAGAAGTAGGCGAGCACCGTGAGGAATCCGATCAGGATGAGCCCCGAATTGACGGCGGCCCATCCCTCGCCCCACGGTTTCGTGGCGTCGGCGAGCTGCGCGAAGATCTGCGCCTGCATGTACGCCGGCACGGCGATTCCCGAGTAGATCCCGACGTAGAACGCGATCGCCCATCGCGAGTAGCCCGACGTCTTCGGATGGAGCCGGCCGAGGAGAACGAGCCCGAGCGCGAGCGGCACGAGCGACAGGAGCTTTCCCTCGCCGAGCGGGGTGATCATGTTCGGCCGGAGGACGTTCTGGTACTGGACGGCCATCAGGTAGCCGGCGGCGGCGCCGACGAAGAGATGCTCCGCGAACCGGTAGAGCGGGTTGTCGCGGTAGAGGAACGAGAAAACGCAGAGCGTCAGGATCGCCA
>DATIQI010000241.1:0-6175 GCA_035470985.1 Acidobacteriota bacterium | reverse complement strand
ACTTAGACGCATGGGCCGTGCCGGGGAGCGGGTTTTCGGAAGTGGAGCCAAGCCGTGCCTATAAAATATTCAATGTCATATAGTTACGGAGGAGTATCTGCGGCGCAGGTACTCGCGACCGGCCAACCTTGGATCACCGAGAGCGACTCGATTCAACCAGGTGTGGCGTTTTCTCCTCAACGAGTTGGGTGCCGACGAGCAGTCAACGCCGCGCGCGGATCGTGAGGACAGGGCAGGCGACCCTGTGGCGGATCCCCGACGCCGTCGCGCCGAGAAAGAGATCGCCGAGAAACCGGTGCCCGTGCGAGCCCGTGACGAGCAGGTCCGCCTCGACCTCGCGCACGAGGCGCGCCAGCTCGCGCTTCACGTCGCCGTTCCCGAGCAGGACGCGCGCCGGAAGCCCCACCGCGCGGAGTTCCTCCGCCACCCGCTCCAGCGCCGCCAGATCGTCGCGCGTCTCGAGATCCCGGCTCTCCGGACCGAGGTAGCGGCTGGCGGCGCTCTCCGCCACGTGGAGGAGGATGATCTCCGCATCCGCGGGGAGCGGCATGGAACAGACGTGCTCCAGGACGGGCAGATCCGCCGGCCCCAGCTCGAGGGCGAGCGCCACGCGCTTGGGACCCTCCTCCACCACGATCCGCGCCCGATGGGCGATGGCCGTCGCGCGCGCGCCTAGGGTCACCGCTTCGGGCACGGTCGGCACGGGCGCGGGGACCGGCACGAGGCGGAGCTTCTGGAGGAGCGGCATTCCCACGATCACGGCAAGGAGGAGCACGACGGCCGCGAGCGCCGGCGTCACCAGCGCCGTGAGCCACCACGCGCCGGGCGAGGCGGCGTACCACTGGGAGAGGACCTCCGCCACGAGACGGCCGTTCAAGGTCACGATGAGCGCCGCGACGAGGCAGGCGAGCCCGACGATCCAGGGCGGATTGGCGAATTCTCCCATGCGTGAGCGCTGACTCGTGAACGTGATGAGGGGGACGATCGCGAACGACAACTGGAGGCTCAGGACGACCTGCGACAGGACCAGGAGGTCGTCCACCGCGCCCTCGCCGCGAAGCCCGATGACGAGCGCGGCGGGAATGATGGCGAGCCCCCGGCTCACCGCCCGGCGGAGCCACGGCTGGATGCGGAGCCTCAGGAAACCTTCCATCACCACCTGCCCCGCCAGCGTCCCGGTGATCGTGCTCGATTGCCCCGACGCGAGGAGCGCGACGGCGAAGAGGACCGAGGCCGCGCTCGTCCCGAGGAGCGGCGCGAGAAGCCGGTGGGCGTCCTCGAGGCGCGCGACATCCTGGTGCCCCGTCGCGTGGAAGGCCGCGGCCGCCACGATCAGGATGGCGGCGTTCACGAAGAAGGCGGCGTTCAGCGCCACGACCGTGTCGAAGAGATTCATCCGCGTCGCGCGCCGCTTCTCCTCCGCCGAGCGGCCCACGACGCGCGATTGAACCAGGGCGCTGTGGAGGTACAGGTTGTGCGGCATCACGGTCGCGCCGAGGATCCCGATCGCGATGTAGAGCGACTCGCCGTGGAGCCCCAGGAACGACCAGCCGCCGCCCGCGACGGGCGCGAAGAGCGAGAAGCGGCCGTCGTCGCCACGCGGCACGAATCCGCGCACGAGTTCCGCGATCGCGGGCTTCGAGAGCGCGATCTCGACGGCGAAGCAGAGCCCCATGGTCGCGACCAGCGCGAGGATCACGGCTTCCAGCCGCCTCATGCCGAAGCGCGAGAGCGCCAGGAGGAGGAGGACGTCCACCGCCATGATGGTGACGCCGAAGAGGATCGGAACGCCGAAGAGGAGCTTCAGGCCGATGGCGGCGCCCAGCACCTCGGCCAGGTCGCAGGCGATGATGGCGATCTCGGCCAGGATCCAGAGCGGATACGTCAGGGCGCGCGGATAGTAGTCGCGGCACGCCTGGGCGAGGTCCTTCCCGGTCACGACCCCGAGCCGGGCGGCGAGCGACTGGAGGAGCACCGCCATGAGGTTGCTGAGGAGGAGGACCCAGAGGAGGCGGTAACCGAACTTGGCGCCGCCGGCGAGGTCGGTCGCCCAGTTGCCCGGGTCCATGTAGCCGACGCTGACGAGATAGGCGGGGCCGGAGAAGGCGAGGGCGCGGCGGATCCACGACGCGCGCGAGGGCACCGGAACGGTGCCGTGCACTTCCTGCAACGAGCGATGGTCGTCGGTCAGGCGTCACCCCCGCGGCTGCCTCCGCGCGCGGCGGGGGCCCGGCGGGGATGATGCCGGAAGGTGGCCCTCGGGAACACCGCGAAGTCGGAGACCGCCCACCGGCGGGCGGCTCGATGGCCGGCCCGCCGGCGCTCGCGGGATGTCCCCCCCTCCTCGCGCGAACGCTTCCGCGGCGACGGCCGCGGTGCCGCAATCGAGGCGATGGATGCGGATCACCCTTGTTGTCGTTCTCGCCTCGCGGGGAGTCGGCACGCGACGGTCCGGAGCGCCCATCGTTCCGGGCGGAACGAACGGAGCGTTGGTCGGGTGCGCGAGAGGCGGTTCCCGGAGCCTTGGGGCGGTACGTGGGATCGCGACTACATGAGCCACCTCCTGCTGCGTGCGTTCCGGCGATTCGTGGATTCGGGTGGCGTGAGAGAGGCGGCGCGAGGCCGGCTCGTGGACGGCGTTCGTGCGGCGCGAGGGCGAACCCGAGGGTCCGCCCTCGCCGCCGCCATGCGTCAGCGAATCTGGCCGCGGATCTCTCCGCTGCTGAAATCTCCCGGCTTCTCGTCGGGAGCGCCGACGCCGTCGTCGGTGGTGATCACGACGTACGCCCGGCCCTGCTGCATCTCGGCGATGAGATCGCTCAGGGGCCGGCCGGCGAGCGATCCTTCCAGCGTCGCCGCGGTGATCGTCCCCTTCGTGAGGACGCCGGTCTTCTTGCCGCCCCCGGGCGCCTCGGGCCCGTAGAGCGTCGCGACCGCGAGGCCGTTCTCGCCCGGCGCGCCGATGTGGATTCGCGCGGCCGTGACGTTGGCGATGTTGGCCACGTTCACGCGGAAGTCGAGCGACATCCCTCCGGCGGCGAGCAGGAAGGTGGCCTGCCCCGTGGCTTGCGTGCTCCGGGCCGGAACGACCGAGGCCCCGTTCAGATGCGTGTTGAAGTTCTCCTTCGCGACGGCTGAATTCGGCCCCGCCAGGGCCAGGACCAGCGTGGTGGCGACGACGGTGATTCGAGACAATCCGTTCATCCTCAGACTCCTTTCCGAGATGATCCGCAGGTCCCATCCCTTACATGCGACGTGCCAGCGGCGCGGGAAAGCCGGAGGACTCGGGCTAACGCGCCTCACGCGAAGCGGATTCGGTGCTCGTGCGGGCGGCGCGCGCCGCGGCGGGCGCGCGGAAGTCGTACCGGATCGGTCAGAGTGTGCGCGTACGGTGCGACGGGCGATTGGAGCGGGGCGCAGAAGGAATTGCGGGGTGAAGTGGAGCGGGCGAATCATCTTCCGCCCCGGCGCGTCGAGCGGCGCATTCTTCCGCCGGCGCCTTCGCTTCGGGTCGAAGGCTAGCGTTTCCGGAGCCGTTCCATCCAGTTCAGGTAGACCGTGGTGGCGGGTAGCTCGGCGGCGCCGGCGTTTCGACGGATGAAGAACCTCTGTCCGTCGCCGCCGACGTCGTAGTTCGCGCCGTAGCGGTCCGGATCCCACACGACCTGGCGCGTGACGATGCGCGGCCGGCCCAGCGTGAACTCGGGCGTCGTGGCGACGTCCACGGCCATGAGCAGATTCCCGGGCGCGATGTAGTAGATCTCCTTTCCGTCCCGGCGCCAGCGCGGGTCGCGGCCTCCGTCGGTGGAAACCTGCCACTTCCCGGTGCCTCCGTCCAACGGCTGGACGTAGACCTCGCGCCGCCCCGATTCGTCCGTGGAGTAGGCGATCCAGCGCGAGTCGGGAGCGAACCGGCCGTCGCCTTCCACGAAGGGCGAGACCACCACGGGCCGAAGTTCCTTCGGCCCCTCGAGCGGGAGGAGGTAGATGCCGCCATCCCGCCCCGCCTTCGCGCAGGCCAGGTACTTGCCGTCACGCGACCAGTCCGTGACGCCGACGTGGGCGTCGGGCAGCGCGTAGACCAGCGACTCGGCCTGCGAGCCGTCCGAGCGCTTCACGAAGATCGCGTCGGCGCCCCGCCGGTCGGAGTTGAACGCGATGCGCGACCCGTCGGGGGACCAGACTGGGGTGAACTCGTTGGACGCTTCGAACGTGAATCGCGAGCTGACTCCTCGCGTGGCGTCTGTGATCCAGATGTCCCCGTGGCTGACCAACTTGCTGAGAGCGATGCGGCGGCCGTCCGGCGAGAGCGCGACGTTCAACAGGTTCGCGGGATCGCCGACCGTCTGGATCTCCCGTCCCTCCCGGTCCACGCAGATCACCTGGGTCTGCCCGCCCGACGCCCCGCCGCGGAAGACGAGCGCCGTTCGCGACGTGCTGAAATCGGCGTTCGACGCGGTGCCTCCTCCCGCCGCGACGTCGTCCACGACCGGGAAGGGATCGCCGGTGAGCTTCAGACCCTTCGCGTCGAACGGCTGCGCGAGGAGCGCCCGCTCGCGCACGAAGACGATGTAGCCGGGCTCGACGTACTCGATGCGCGAGTAGTTTCCCTCGCCCAGCGTCACGGTCTTGTCCGAGTCGAGGTCGCCCACCTTCAGGTACGAGCGATCCAGCCGCGCCGTCAGGCCCAGATAGAGGAAGTGACGGCCGTCCGGCAGGAAGTGGGGCCACGCGCTCCCCGTCTCGCCCTTCGCGCGATCGATCCGTGTGGCCGGCATGGGCGTCCCGCCCCCCGCGTCCACGCGCTGGATCGAGTCGGTCGGACTCCCGTCGTAGAGGATGGCGCCTCGCGTGCTCCAGGTGCCGTCTCCGCGGCTGTTCGACTCGCAGATCGTCTGGGCCGTCCCCCCGTCCGCCGAAACGCGGCGGAGCCGTCCGCCCGCCATGAAGCCGAGGTGGCGGCTCTCGGGAGACCAGAAGGGGCGTCCCGCGCTCTCGGTGCCCGGAACGGCGGTCGCTTCGAGCGCCCCGAGCGGCCGGACGTAGAGCCGGAAGGCGCCTCCCGAGTCGGCGGCGGAGAAGGCGATGACGCGTCCGTCGGGGGAGATCTTGGGCGTATCGATGAAGGTGATGCCGCGCGGGACCGGCGCCAGGAACCGAACGGGCTCGGGCGCGGCGGAACGGTCGAGCATCGCGCGCGCGCCGAGCGCGCCGGCCGCGACGACGGCGATCGCGGCGATCCCCCAAGCGAGTCGCTCCCGGGACCGCCGCCGCGAGGAGACCGCGGCCGGGATGCCCGCCTTCGATCCCGCTTCGCCGACCCACTTCAGATCCAGGAGGACGTCGCGCGCCGTCTGGTAACGGTCTTCGGGGTCCTTCTCGAGGCAGCGCGAGACGATCCGGTCGAGCGCCGCGGGCGCGACCGCGGTCACCGCCGAGACGGGCTGCGGCGTCTCCTTGAGAATCGACGCGATGAGGCTCGCCTGGCTCTTCCCTTCGAACGCGCGCCGCCCGGTCGCCATCTCGTAGAGCACGGCGCCGAGGGAGAAGAGGTCGCTCCGCGGATCGGCTTCCTTCCCCTCCAACTGCTCGGGCGCCATGTACTGGAAGGTGCCGACGATACTCCCCTCCGCCGTGAGGGGGCGGCTCATGGTGGGCGAGGTGAGATCGCCCGCCGTGGGCGCGAGCCCGGTGGCGCGCGCGAGCCCGAAGTCGAGGAGCTTCGCGCCCGACTTCGTGAGCATGATGTTCCCTGGCTTCAGGTCGCGGTGAATGAGCCCCTGGCGGTGCGCGCGATCGAGCGCGTCGGCGATCTCGGCGCCGACCTTCAGCGCCTCGGGAAGCGGCAGGGGCCCGCGCGCGACGCGGTCGGCCAGCGACTCCCCCTCCAGGTGCTCCATGACGAGATAGTCCATCCCGTCGTGCCGTCCGATGTCGAAGAGGGTGCAGATGTTCGGGTGGTTCAGGCTCGAGATGACGCGCGCCTCCCGCTCGAAGCGCTGGCGCGTCTCGGGGCTGACGGCCAGGTGCCCCTGCAGCACCTTCACCGCGACCGTGCGGTCGAGTCGCGTGTCGCGCGCGCGGTAGACCTCCCCCATGCCTCCGGCGCCGAGGAGGTCGATGATTTCGTATACGCCGAGGCGGCTGCCGGGTTGGAGGCTCATAGGGGCGCGAG
>DATIQI010000240.1:0-8095 GCA_035470985.1 Acidobacteriota bacterium | reverse complement strand
GTCCCGGCCCACGTCATACAGCGTGCAGATGTGCGGATGATTGAGCTGCGAGATGGTGCGAGCCTCACGCTCGAAACGAGCACGAACCTCGGGCGTCGCCGAGAGGTGCGGCGGCAGCACCTTGATCGCCACATCGCGACCCAACCGCGAGTCGTGCGCGCGATAGACCTCCCCCATGCCGCCCGCGCCGATCTTCTCGACGATGCGGTAGTGGGAGAGCGTCTTGCCGATCAGGGGGTCCATGCGGGCTCTGGAGGCGAGGATGGAACAGACGGGACGAGGCGGTCGTGCGCGCGCATGCGAGGAGCGCCGATCGAAGGGGCCTCGTTCATGGCCGTCTCCCGGTCCCGGGGTACCGTCGGACTGATTCCTAGGGAGAGTTACACGCTAGCAGGGCTTCGGCAGGCCCGGACATGGGACTGATGGATACCGGGGCACGGGGGGTTCAGGGCCAACGTTGGCCGGGCACAGAAGGAAGCCCCAGGACGATCATCCCCCTGGGGCTTCTCCGATCGCCTTCTCGCGTAATTCCTTCGAGGACCGGAGTAAGAACCGTCGAGTATCAACTGTAACTTCTCCTCGGAGGATTGGGCGGCGGCGGTCGAAGCGGCCATTGCGCGTCATGCGTCCCGCGGCTTCTGGGAGCCCACGGGGTCAAGGAGCTCCGCTTGGTGCTGCCCACGCCTGGACCGAGTCGACGGGCCGGCGCCGCTTCTACCGGAACCGCACCACCCGGCGCGTCTGGACTCCGTCCTCCGTGGCGAACCGTACGAAGTAGACTCCCGAACCCGTCAAGGTCCCCCGGGAGTCGCGGCCGCTCCACGCCACCTGGTGACTCCCGGCGCCCCAGACCCCGCGCGCCAGGTTCGCCACTTGCCTCCCGTCCACGCTGAACACCCTCAGATCGACCGCCTCGGGGCGTGCCAGCGAGAACGCGATCCGCACCGGGCCCGAAGACGGATTGGGCCACGGGGTGCGCAGGTGCACGCCGAGACCCGCGATCGGATTCACGCCCGTCACGCCCGCCTCGACCTCGTTCCGGATCCACGCCGCGTTCTGGGGGGTGATGGCGACGTGCTCCTGATTCGTCCCCTGCGAGTAGATGGCGTCGAACGGGGTGTTCGACACGGGGTCGGGATCGGCCGCGATGTTGTGAAAGAGGTCGGACGTGTTGTAGGCGAGTGCGCTCACGGTGGGGATGAAACAGTGGTTGTTGTGGAGCGCGACGATATCGCCGTAAGGCGCGGCCACCGAATCGAGCTGCGCCATGCTGGCGCGCCATCCGCCGGGAGCGTTGTCGTAGGGTTGGGTGCCGTTCACGGTCACCGCCTGCGTGGTGGTCGAGAAGAGGATCCGGAGGCGCCCGTCGAAGATCTTCGTGCTGGTCACGTTGGGGACCGCCCATACATGGCCGGTGATGGCCACGAACAGGTCGCTATAGCTCCATTGAACGATCTGCGCGCCGGGCGCGAACGGTTCGCCTGTCCCGTTATCGCTTCCGTTGGCGATCGCCACCAGGCGCGGCTGGCTCGGCCAGTCGCCGACGGCGGCGAGATCCGTGGCGAACGCTCCACGCAGGGGATCCGCCTGACCGTTGGTTCCGGCCGGATCGGTGTAGTGGTAGACGAGCATCTGGCGCGCCGCCGGCCGGTCGAGGAGCCCGAGGAAGACGGCGGCGTCACTCGATTGCCCGGAGAAGAACTTGACCCAGTACTGGATGCCGAGGGGAATGTTGGCGCCCATGTGGGGCGTGTCGAACGAGATGAACGTCCGCACCGAATGGGGGAATCCGTTCGACTCCATGTAGGCGAGCGCGTAGCGGCTCACCAGGCCCCCCATGCTGGCGCCGGCGAGCGCCATGCTGCGCTGCGGCCCCACGCTGTCGCGAATCTGCTGGAGGAGCTCCACCACCACGAACGCGTTCCGCTGCAGGTACTCGGTGGCGTCGGCGAAGTTGAGCATCACGGCGTCGTAGCCGTCCGCGCGCAGGGTCTCGATCAGGTTCTCCTGGTTGAGCAGCGCGTACAGCTCGTCCCAGTTCATGTCGTTGTAGAGGTCGAAGCCTTCCACCACGACCGCTGGGTTCTGGAGCTGGGTGCGCCCCGGCGCCAGGTAGACGTACGCGTCGCCCGAGGCGACGCCGCCGAGATAAGGGATCGTCCCCGTGACATGGATGGTGTCGTTCGGGGCGGGCGCGGCGAGCGCGCGCACCGAGAAGGCGAGCGCGGTTTCCACGGTCGCGCCGTCGGCGGTGGTGGCGCGCAGGCGCAGGGTCTTCGTGCCGGTCCTCGCGTAGCGCGCGGTGAGCGGCAGATCGAAGCTCATCGTCCGGAACCCGAGACCGTCGTCGAGGTCGGCCTCGAGCCGAGGAGCCGCGGCCCCTCGGTTGGAGAAGTAGTCGCGCCGGTCGAGCACGAACCGCACCTCGGTCCCGCGATAGGTCCACTCGCGCAGCGCGGCGGCCGCGAACGCGGTCCGGACTTCGAACGCCTCGCCGTTCCCCCGGAGGAGACGCCCGTCGCGAATCTCGATCGCCCCGCGCTCCAGCGCGTCGCGACGGATGCGCTCGTATCCGTCGAAGACCACCGCGAGCGGGACCGCGTCTTGACGCCCGCGGGCGCGCGCGATCAGCGCCTCGACCGGCGGACGCTGCCCGGGATCGGCCGACGCCCGACGCAGCTCTTCGTAGAGCTGCCGCCACAAGTCCCGGGAGGCCACGGCGCGCCCGTCGCCGTCGAAGCGCTCGATCCCCGAGAGCGGGAGCACACGGTCGTAGAGAACCCCGGTCCGAAGATCGCGGGTGTCGAGGCGCTCCAGCGCCTCTCGGAGCCGGTCCTCGATGGGGCCCGCGAAGGCTTCCCGCGGGATCAGGAGCGCGAACGAAACGGTCACGGCCGCCAGCACCAGGAGCGAGCCTGGCCGGAAACGGAGATGCATCGTCACGGTGCGGAGCACGCGGCCTCCTCGCGAGCGGTGAAGAGATGGGAAGTCGCCTGAGCGACCGGCTGGAAGTTTAGCATGGGCCTCGAGGAACGGAGAATTCCTTCGGCTCCGAAAGCGAGTACAATGGGGGCTCCACGCCCATTCGAGGAGAGCGGCGCCTTGCGCGGATCGAACTCGTACCTCCTTCTTCTGCTCCTCCTCGCCGCATCCATTCCGGACGCCCGGCGCGCCGCGGCGACCCCTCCGGTGCCGCCGGCGGTCGCTTGGCCGGCTAACGGCGTCACCGTCGTGGACCGGCTCTACGGATTTCAACTTCCGAGCGACGTCGCGCCGGACGGCGAGGGCGGAGCGTTCGTGGCTTGGTCCGATCAGCAGGGTGAGGACGAAACACTCGACGTCCGGCTCCATCGCGTCACCGCGCAAGGCGACATCGCGTGGTCTCACTACCCCGACGGGTTCCCTCTCGGCACCGCCCCCGGTCGGCAGTTTCTCGTTCGCCTGGTCGGGGACGGCGCCGGCGGCGTCATCGCGACGTGGTACGACGAGCGCGGCGCTACCCCCGACATCTACGCGCTCCGTGTGCGTGCCGACGGAACGGCGGAGCCGAGTTGGCCCGTCGCCGGACTGGCGGTCTGCGATCAGCCCGGCGCGCAAATGGCGCCGGTCATCGCCTCCGATGACGCCTCCGGCGCCTACATCGCCTGGGAAGATCAGCGGGACGGGGCCTGGAACACCCGCGTGTACGTGCAGCACATCCTCGCGTCCGGCGCGATCGCCGACGGATGGCCGGCCGGCGGAATGCGCGTCGGCAACGTCGAGTCCACCGAAGGCGAGCCGACCATCACGACGAGCCCGGACGGCGGAGCCTTCGTCACGTGGATTCGATGGACCGGAGAGACGGCCGACATCGTGACGACGCGCGTCACGGCGGCGGGGTCCGTCGCGCCCGGGTGGCCCGCGGGTGGCTTGTCGGTTTGCGCCGCGCCGGGGCATCAAGACTGGCCTTCCACCGTTTCCGATGGAGACGGGGGGATCTACGCCGTCTGGCGCGACCATCGATACGAAGTCGACATGGTCCCGCCCACGGTCTCGGGCGTCTTCATCCAGCGCGTGACCGGCGACGCCGCCATCCCCTCGGGCTGGGCGGAGAACGGCGTCGCGGTTCGGGCCGACTCGCTCGATAACCCCATCCCCCAGCTCGCCGAGGACGGCCTCGGCGGGGCTCTCGTTTGCTGGGCGGATGGAACGGAGTACTTCGTTCAGCGATACGATCCGGCCGGAGCCGTCGCCCCCGGGTGGAAGCCGGAGGGGGTCCGTGTGGGGGCGATCGCCGGCTTCATGGACCATCCCGGGCTCGTCGGAGACGGCGCGGGCGGCGCGATCGCGATGTGGACCGAGTACCACGGGCCGACGGGAATCGATGTGTACGCGCAACGAATCGCCGCGGACGGAAGCGTGGCCACGGGCTGGCCGACTTCCGGGACGGCGGTATCGGCGACGCAGGAGTGGGAGCAATTCTGGCGAAGCGACCCGCGCTCGGGCGTCGCCGTGAGCGATGGGAGCGGCGGAGCGCTCGTGGTGTGGGCCAATTCCGCCCCGTACGGCGGCGTCCGGATGCAGCGGGTCAACTCGTTCGGGGCCGTCGGACCCCTCGTGCGTTGCCCCGACTGCGACCTTCTCGAGCGGGTCTTTCCGAATCCCGCCCCGGGCCCACTCCGCGTGCGCGTACGGATTCCCGAGGACATGGTCGCGGTGACCGTGGACGTGTTCGACGTCCAAGGCCGGAAGCGGCTCTCGCGCCGGTTCCGTGAGCTGCGGCCGGGCGGCACGGCGGATCTGAACGTCGACGCGTCGAATCTGCCCACCGGAGTCTATTTCGTCCGAGTCGCGGGCGGACGGGACCGCCGCGCGCTCGGAACGGCGTCCGTGAGAGTGATCCGCTGATCGAGACCGGGGCCGCGAACCGCGCGCCAGGCCTGCCCCCTCCCGGTCACGCCTCGAGCCGGAGCTGCGGGCTGTCGGCGCCTCCGAGTCTCTCCAGGGGCTCCACGTTGTAGACCCCGGCCCCGAGCAGCCGCACCGGGCGCCGTCCCGCCTCGGTCTTCTCGAGTAACGCGACCGCGCGCTGCACGATTTGGTCCGGATCGTTCGTCGCCTGGTGCGAATGGCTTCGCGTGATCGTGACGAAATCGCTGTAGCGGACCTTGATCGTCACCGTGCGCGCGGCGAGCCTCTTCCGGCCGAGCCAGAGCGCGTTGTCGCGCGCCATCGTCCCGATCTCTTCCCGGATTCGCGCGAGATCCGTGAGGTCCTCCGCGTACGTGCTCTCGGAGGACGACGACTTGGACGGCCGATCCGGTTCCACGGGACGATCGTCCTCGCCGACCGCGAGACGCCGGAACCACTCCGCCGCGCTGCCGACGGCATTCCGCAAGATCTCGGGATCGACCTCCCTTAGATCGACGACCCGCTCGATGCCGCACGCCCGTAGCCGCTTCGCGGTCACGGGTCCGACCCCCCAGAGCGCGTCGACGGACAGTTGTTGCAGGAACGACTCGACCCGCTCCGGAGCCACCACGGTCAGGCCGTCGGGCTTGCGCCACCCGGAGGCGATCTTCGCCAGGAACTTGTTGGGGGCGACGCCCGCCGATGCCGTGAGCCCGGTCGCTTCGCGAATCGTGGCCTTCAAACGCTTCGCCACGTTCACGCCGAGCGGCTCGCCCCAGGCGTTTTGCGTCACGTCGAGATACGCCTCGTCGAGCGAGAGCGGCTCCACCAAGGGCGTGGCGTCGCGAAGAATCGACAGGACCTGCCCGGAAACCGATCGGTACTTGGTGAAGTTCGGCGGCACGACGATCAGGTCGGGGCAAAGGCGAAGCGCCCGGCTCGTCGGCATGGCGGACCGGACGCCGTGCCTCCGCGCCTCGTAGCTGGCGGCGGCGACGACCCCTCGCGACTCGGGCGAGCCGCCGACGGCCACGGGCCGGCCTCGAAGATCGGGCCGATCCCGTTGCTCGACGGAGGCGTAGAACGCGTCCATGTCGATGTGAACGATGCGTCGGATCAAGGCCGGGGACACGGGGTCTGCGCCTCCACCTCTGGAAACGTCTCGAGCGCGGATTGTAGATCCGCTCCGCTTCGAGGTGGAAGGCTACGGTTTCTCGCGGGGCCGGGCTGTGGATGCCGCCGCCGGGATCACGTCGAACCGGGCGGCCAGCGAGGCTCGTTCCTGTTCACTCCCGTTCCGGCCGGCTACCTCCTGCATCTCGTCGAGGTAGCGCTCGAAACCCGCGGGATGATGCAGGACCAGGAGGGTCGCGCTCTTCCTGCCCGCGTTGTGAACGCCGTGCATCGTTTCGCGCGGGACGAAGGCGAACGTCCCGGCTCGGGCTGTGTGGCGGTCGTCGCCGATCTGGAGCACCACCTCTCCTTCGAGGACGTAGAAGAACTCGTCGCGCCCGCGATGATAGTGGGGCCCCGCACCCACGGTCCCCGCCGGGACCCGCCCTTCCCAGATACTGCACAAGCCCCCGGTTTCGGCCCTCGAGGCCTTGTCCGTCACGCCTCCGCCGGCCGACCCGACCGGGATGAACCGCCCTTCGCCGGGCGGTACGACGACTGCCTTCATCTCGTTCGTTTCCATCGCACGGTCCGCTTCTACGGCGCCGGGGTGAGGCCGTGGCGGCGCATGACCTCGGTCAGCTTGGCACGGTCCGGCGGGCCGCCGGCCGCCGCGTTCATGACCTCGGCGACCTCGTGGAAGTACTGCGGGCCGATCGCGGCGGGGCTGACGACACAGAGCGCCTTCACGTCCTGCGTGCCGTTGTTGTCGAAGCGGTGAACCGCCCCGCGCGGGATGCAGAGGGCCTGCCCCGGCCCGACGTCGATCGGCTTGCCGTCGACCGTCCAGGTCAGCACGCCCTCGAGGCCGTAGACCGTCTCTTCGTAGTGGTCGTGGCTGTGCGCCGGAGCCGCCAGGCGCTGGGCGCCGGGCACCGTGAGCTCGAAGACCGCGACGCTCCCGCTCGCATCGCCCGCCGTGACCAGAAACCGCACGCCGAGCGGCCCGAGGCGGATGGATTCGTCGGAAGGATCGATCCGGAGGTTGCTGGTCTGCGGGTTCATCAGGGTCTCCTTTCGTGCGCCGGGTTCGCCGGAGGAACGGTCCCCCGCCGAATCATGACTGGCCTCCCCTCCCCTCACGTGGTAAAGTTACTTTACCATGCGCCGATCCAAGAAGTCAAGTCGTTTTACCAAGTCCCGCCCCGGCGACTTCGGACCGCCGCTGATCGGCGCGCTGCTTCGGATCCCCTGGGAAACCGTCCGCCGGAGAATGCTCGAACGCCTCCACGAGCGCGGATTCGAGGATCTCGACGTCGCGCACCTGACCGTCTTCCAGTACCCCGGTCCGCAAGGGGCGAAGCCGTCCGAACTCGCGGCTCGCTTGCATGCGAGCAAGCAGTCCATCAATCACCTTCTCGGCCAGTTGGAGCGCTTCGGCTACCTGGAACGCCGGAACGACGCGGAGGACAAGCGCTCGCGGCGCATCCATCTCACGCCGCGCGGCCGGTCGGCGGGCCTGACCATCCGGGAGGCAGTCGCCGAAGTCGAGCGCGAATGGGAGCGGCGGCTGGGAGCGGAGCGCCTGGCTCAGCTCCGCGCCCTGCTTCGCGAACTCTCCGAATGAGCCCGGGCTCGGATGGTACCGAGGGAGTAACCGCGTCCGAATGAGCGCGACTTAAGGAGGTAGCGTCGCTCGCCTTGCGGCGGCCCTGCCGCTCCTTGTTCCCGGCACCGCGATCGGGCATGATGGTCCGCGCGCTCGGAAGTTCCAGTTTTGGAACGAGGTGGGAGCGCCTCACGGGAGGATCTTCATGCCATTGGTGATCGGAATTCCGGCCGAAACCGCGGCCGATGAGAAGCGCGTCGCCACCGTCCCCGAGGTCGTCGAGAAGCTGATCAAGCTCGGCTTCGCGGTCGCGGTCGAGAGCGGCGCGGGCGCCGCGGCCCATTGCGGCGACGACACCTACCGCGCCGCGGGCGCCGAGGTGGTCGAGAGCGCGGCCGCGCTCTGGGCGAAGTCCGACGTCGTCTTCAAGGTGCGCGCGCCATCCGCCGAGGAAATCGGCCTGATGCGCGAGGGGACCACGCT
>DATIQI010000239.1:0-6054 GCA_035470985.1 Acidobacteriota bacterium | reverse complement strand
GCTTCGTCGAGCGCTCCGGCCAGGGCGACGAGGTCGGCGCGGCGGCCCGCCAGAGCGCCGGCGAGCGCGATGTTCACCGCCACGGCCGACCAGCCGCAGCGCGGGTCGTGGTGCGTGACGAGCGCGCTACGGATCGACTCGGAGACGATCCGGACGGGATCGCGCCGCCACCGGAGCGCCACGGGCGCGCAGCGCATGACGGCGCCGTTTCCGGCGGCGTTCCGGTCGGCCCGCTCCCAGATCTCGCGCGCCGCGTCGTCCACGGGAATTCCCGACTCGTGCGCGTCGAGGACGAGCCGCGTCAGGTGTCCGATGCCGCGCCCGTTCTCGCGGCGCCAGGCGAGGAGCCGCGCCGCGATGTCGGCCAGGTCGCAGGCGTCGCACTCGAGGATCGACTCGGCGAGGAGCGCGGCCTGGGCGAGATCGTCGTCCCACTGGCGCTGGGTCTCCTCGGGAGCCACATCGCGCACGCCGTTCGGGTGGACGCGGGGAATAAAGGTGCGCGGGTACCCCTCCACCGGAATGCCGAGCGCGTTTCCGGCGGCGAGTCCAAGCAGGGCGCCCCGGTAGCGGTCCGCCAGGGAGTCCGGCGCGATCGGAGGGGAGGCGGGGTCCAGGATGTCGAGCAGTCGGTTCATCGTCTCTCCAGGGCTTCGGCCGCGGCGTCGGGCATCAGAGCCGTGAATGTAGCACCCCTCAGCGACGTGCCGTGAGCCCCAGGAAGAAAGTGCGGTCGTCCGCGGCGTCGGTCGTGCCGAGGTAGACCCCGGCGTCGAGCTGAAGATCGGGCGAGACGGCGAACGTGAGCCCCGCGTCGGCGGTTCCGACCGTCCGCCCCTCCGCCGCCGGTCGCGTCGAGACCGCGAACTCCACGAACGCGGCGAGCGGGCCGGCGATCGCGTGCCCCGTCGTCGCGGTGGCGAGCCATTCGGCGTGTCGCCCGTCGCCGTCCGCGTCCTCGACGAAGTCCACTTCGCCCATGAGCCCGAGTCCCCAGCCCCCGCCGAGCTCGTAGGCGAAGGGAAGGACCACGCCCGCCTCGAAGCCGCGGCCGTCTCCGTCGCGAGGGAAGAGGACGAAGGGCATGACCGCGAACGCGGCGCGGCCGGCGTCGTTCCCCCGGAGGTTCCGCTTCAGCCGGAAACCGAAGTCGCCGAATCCGCGATCGTCGAACCGCGCGGCGGCGGGTCCGGCGGCGGCGAAGCGATCGTGCCGGTAGCACTCGAGGAGAATCTGGAGGTCGGTCGCGCGGTCGAGGCCGAGTTTCACGTTCAGAGCCGGGGCCGACCAGGACTCCGCGAGGTCGCCCCGGTCGCGGTCCCGGACATACCGGACGAGGTCCATCTCCACCTGCGCGTGCCCCGCGTCCAGCGTGTAGGGACTCTCCGTGACGTCGGGACGGTCGGCGGAGAGTTCGCGTATCAGGGAGTCGGGCGTCGCGTGGAAGAGGTGGTGGCCCGCGACGGAGGGGGTCGCGGACGCCGCGAGCCCCGCGACGGCGATCGCGAGGGCGATCGCGACGGCGCGGGACTGGAGACGTGGGCGCTGCGGCGGACGGTCCATGGAAGTTAGGTATACCTAAACCGGACGCCCGCGTCAACCCTCGCGATCCGCCGTCCCGCGCCCCGTGCTACGCTCGCGGCCATGAGCCTCGGCCGCGAGATTCGCCGCTTCGCGCTTCTCTATCTCCTCGGCCTCGCGGCCGTGGTCGCGACCCTCGCCGTTTTCGTGGCGCTGCGCGGCGTCCCGGCGGCGGAGATCGTGGAGCGGCTTCCCCGATTCGTCCGGTGGATCGCCCGGAATCCGATTTCCTATCTCTACGCCGCGATCCCGTACGTCCTGTTCGTCGTCGGACGCTCGCTCCTTCGCGCGTTCCGCCGGGGCGGGCCGCGCGCGCTGTCGGGCGCCGTGGCGACGCGCGTGGCGCTACCCGCCGCCGCGCTGGCCGCGCTGGGACTCGGCTATCGCGCCTATCGCCACGAGGCGCCGGTTCCGTGGCGCCACGACGAGACCACGATGAACGAAACCGGCCGCTCCGCCGATCGGTTCGCGCGCGACGGGAAGATGCGCGGCGTGAACCTGGTCGCGGGAAGGAGGCTCGGGGAGGAGGCGCTCCGGCCCCTTCTGCGCGCCAACGTCGAGTGGATCTCGGTTTCCCCGTTCGGCTGGCAACGCCGCCTCGACGGCACGCACATCGAGAGTCACGGCGAGGCGGGCTACTGGAGCGAGAGCGACTCGGGCATCGCGGCCCTGACCCGGATGGCGCACGCGCGCGGGATGCGGGTGGCCCTGAAGCCGCACCTCTGGGTGACGGACGGAAGCGGAGGCGCGAAGCTCGCCGACCTCGATCCAGGAACCCCCGAGGGGTGGCGCGCCTGGTTCGAGTCGTATCGCGCGTTCCTGCTTCGCTACGCCGCCCTCGCCGAGTCGGCGGACGTGGATCTTCTCGTGATCGGCGCCGAGTTGACGCGCGCGACCAAGGGCCACCCCGACGCGTGGCGCGCGCTCATCGCGGAGACCCGCCGGATCTACCGCGGCCCGCTCACGTACGCCGCGAACTGGTACGAAGAGGCGGAGGGGATCACGTTCTGGGACGCGCTCGACTACATCGGGGTGCAGGCCTACTACCCCCTGACGAAGGACGGCGACGCGGGGCGCGCCGCGCTCGGCCGTGGGTGGGCCGAACCGCTCGACGCGCTGGAGCGTCTACAGAAGCGTTGGGGAAAGCCGGTCCTCTTCACCGAGGTCGGCTGGAAGAGCACCGCCAACTCCGCCGTCCGTCCCTGGGAGTGGACCGAGCACTCCTCGCAGTTCCTGGCGCGCATCTCGACGCAGGCGCAGGCGGACGCGTACGAGGCCTTCTTCGCCGAGGTCTGGCCGAAGCGGTGGTTCGCGGGCGCCTACTTCTGGAAGTGGTACGGGCGCCACGAGCGCGCGGGGGGTCCCGGCGATCCCGATTTCACCCCCCAGAACAAGCCCGCGGAAGCGGTGATGGCGCGGGGGTTCGCGGCGCATCCGGAGGATCCATGAGCGAATCGATCGACCCGCGCGTGGACATCGGCCACGTGCACTTGAGGGTATCCGACCTGGACCGGGCCCTCGCCTTCTACCAAGGCGTGCTCGGCTTCGACCTCACGCAGCGGATGGGGAGGCAGGCCGCGTTCCTGAGCGCGGGCGGCTATCACCATCACATCGGACTGAACACGTGGCAGAGCGAGGGCGGATCGCCGCCGCCTCCGGGAACGACCGGGCTCTATCACGTCGCGATCCGCTATCCCGATCGCGCGTCGCTCGCGGGAGCGCTTCGGCGCCTCGTCGAGGCCGGCATTCCGCTCGAGGGCGCCGCGGATCACGGCGGGAGCGAGGCGCTCTACCTGCGCGACCCCGACGACAACGGCATCGAACTCTACTGGGATCGCCCGCGCGAAGAGTGGCCCCGGGACGCGGCCGGCGGGCTTAGAATGGTGAACGACCCGCTCGACGTCGGCGCGCTCCTCTCCGAAGCGCCGCCGCGCGGGTAGCGCGACGCCGCGGGCGCCCGAGCCGGCGCCCCGGATGGAGGCAAGGATGTCGGTCGACTGCCAGTGGAGCGGGACGCTCCTCCGCATGAACATCGTCGGAACGAACGAGCCCCAGGACATCATCCGGGCGTTCGAGCAGGCGCTCGCCCGCCCCGAAGCCCCGGAGCGCTTCACCTTCCTGGTGAACGTCTCCCGTTCCGAATCGATCAAGAGCCGTTCGCCCGAGGAGATCCGTCTGGTGGCCGAGGCGCTGGGACCTTATGCCGATCGGATCGGAGGACGCTGCGCCGTCGTCGCGACGGAAGGGGTGCGGTTCGGGCTCAGCCGCATGGGGAGCGTCTTCAGCGGCGGCGTCGGTGTCGACGCGCAGGTCTTCCTGAACGAGGCGGCGGCGCTTCAGTGGCTGGGAACGTAGAGGACGCCCCGGAACGGCCGGAGCGATCGCTCGACGATCTGCGCGAGCGGATCCGACAGCTCGATCTGGAACTGCTGGGAAGGGCCGCGGAGCGCGTCGAACTCGCCCGGCGGGTCGGCGAACTGAAGCGGCGCGCGAATCTCCCCACCATCGACTACGCGCAGGAGCGAGCCGTCCTGGAACGCGCGCGCGCCGCGGCCGCCGAGCGCGGGCTCGACCCGCGGGTCGCCGCCGACCTCGTCGCCGGGCTCATCCGGGCCTCCGTGACCGCCCAGGACGAGGACGGACTTCGCCACGCCGGCGTCGGCGTCGGCCAGAGCGCGGTCGTCGTCGGGGGGGCGGGCCGCATGGGCCGCTGGCTCGTCCGCTTCCTCTCGGCCCAGGGCTACGACACGCACGCCCTCGACCCCGCCGCGACGCCCGACGCGAACGAGCGCGCGCGGCGCGCCTTCCCGTCCACGGCGCTCGTCGTCTGCTCCGCGCCGCCGGCCGCGATCGCGGATCTCTACGCCGAGTGGGCCGCGAATCCTCCCGCGGGCGTGGTCGTCGACATCGCGAGCATCAAGACGCCGCTCCTCGAGCCGATCCGCGCGCTGCAACGCGCGGGCGGCCGCGTGGCCTCGATCCACCCGATGTTCGGCCCCTCGGTCCTCCTCCTTCGGGACGCCGACGTGGTGATCTGCGACACGGGCGATGCCGAGGCCGCGTCGAGGGTGGAGGAACTCTTCGAGCCGACCACCGCCCGCCTCGTCCGCCTCCCGCTCGACGATCACGACCGAATCATGGCCGACCTCCTCAGCCTGGCGCACGCGACGGCCATCGCGTTCGCGCTCTCGCTCCCGGAGACCGAGCATCCGGTGCGGAGCACGACGTTCCAGGCGCTCGAGACGCTCGCCGCGGCGGTCGTGCGCGAGAGTCCCGACGTCTACTACGAGATCCAGGCGAGGAACCCGAGTTCGGCGGCGGCGCTGGAGCGGCTGCGCGCGTCGCTGGATCGGATCGTGTCGGCGGTGACGGCGAAGGACCCGGCGACCTTTCGAGCGCTTCTCGAGGAGGGACGCCGGCGAACTCCGGACGTGGCGTGACGAGCCCCGGGCCGGCGGTGCGGGGATGGAGGGGTGCTACCGAAGCGTGAGTCATGGTGCGGAAGGGGGGACTTGAACCCCCACGACCTTGCGGCCACTGGACCCTGAACCCAGCGCGTCTGCCAATTCCGCCACTTCCGCACCCACATCTTCAGAAGGCGTCCAGAACAGGGTACTATAGGGCGCTCTCGGGCCGGGTGTCAACGACCGGCCGGGCCGTTGCTCCGCGCGCATCCGCGTGGTACAACGGCCGTTCCATGTCGCAGGCCAACGGAGGCCAGGATGGCGCGCCACTCCGCGCCCACGAGCGAAAAAAAGCCCGACGAGCGGAAGGTGATCGCGACCAACCGCAAGGCGCGGCACGACTATCACGTGATCGAGACGTTCGAGGCCGGCATCGAGCTTCGCGGGAGCGAAGTGAAGTCGCTCCGCGCCTCGAAGGCTCAGATGGGCGACGCGTACGCCTCGATCGACGACGGGCAGCTCTATCTGCGCCAGCTCCACATCAGCCCCTACGATCCCGCCTCCTACGACAATCACGATCCGACGCGCGCGCGCCGGCTCCTCATGCACAAGATCGAGATTCGGCGGCTGCGGAGCCAGCTGGAGGAGAAGGGGCTCACCATGGTGCCGCTCTCGCTCTACTTCCGCGGAGGGAAGGTGAAGGTGGAACTGGCGCTGGTGCGCGGCAAGCGCGAGTTCGACAAGCGCGTGAAGCTGGACGAGCGCCGGGCGCGGAAGGAGATTCGGGGCATCCTGCGGGGAGAGCGCCCGGAATGATCCGTCGCGATCGCGGTCGCGTTCTCGTGCCCGGCGGCGCCCTCCTGCTCTCCGCGGCGCTCCTGGCCACGCTCGCCTCCGGTCCGGCGTCCGCCCAGAAGAGCGGCATCGCGCCGATCCGGGTGGTGCGGCACGATCCGCTTCCCGACGAGCGGATCACGCCGGTGGTCGTGGAGAACGTCCGCTACGTCTCCACGAACGACCTCGCGCGCGTCTTCGGCGCCACCAAGTACTGGCGTCCCGAGATCCAGAA
>DATIQI010000238.1:0-20582 GCA_035470985.1 Acidobacteriota bacterium | reverse complement strand
GCTCGAAGCGAGCGAGCGCCTCGCGCGACGCGGCGCCGATTCCCCACCCTTCGGCCTGACGCCGGAGGATCGCCGCGACGGCCGCGCGCCGCGACGCCGGATAGTCGCGCGCGGACGCCCGGGCGCCGAGCGCCTTCGGATCGCGGAAGTCGGCGGGATAGAACTCGCGGACGCGCTCGGGCGCCGCGAGGAAGTCGCGGTAGAGCGCCGTCGGATGAAGGAGCTTCTCGAACTCGCTGGACACGGTCCTCCTCGCGGGGCGGCCGCGGCCGCGCCGGTCAGGCGTGGCGGCGGAGCGCGGACTCGCCGACGAAGGGGTTGTGGCGCCGCTCCGCGCCGATCGTCGTGGCGGGCCCGTGCCCCGGATGGACGGGCGTCGCGTCGGGATAGGCGAAGAGCGTCTCGCGAATGGAGCGGTAGAGGGCCTCCTCGTCGCACATCGGCAGGTCGAAGCGCCCGATGCTCCCCGCGAAGAGAACGTCCCCCGAGACCAGCCCGTCGGGCGTCGCGAAGGTCATGCTGCCGGGCGAATGCCCGGGCGTCAGGAGCGCCTTCACGTCCATCCCGGGAAGTCCCACCGACTCGCCGTCCGCCATCCAGTGATCGACCGGCGCGTCGCCGGGCCACGGAATGCCGTAGAAGCCCGCCTGCGTCGCGCCACGCTCGTACCAGGCGCGGTCGGCGGGATGGAGCCAGACGGGCGCGCCGGTGGCGTCGCGATACGGCTTCACCGCCAGGATGTGGTCGATGTGCGCGTGCGTGAGCAGGATCCGCTTCACGGTCAGGCCGCGGCGGGCGATCTCCCGCAGCACGGTGCCGTCGTCGCCCGACGGATCGACGACGACAGCGTCGCGCGATCCGGACTGCGTGAGGAGATAGAGATTGTTGTCGAACGGGCCGACGGAGAATCGCTCGACCCGCACGGCTCAGCCCTTCGAGGCGGTGATGGCCGTGATGCCGAACATCGGAAGCCCCACCATGTCGACGCCCGTGAAGCCGGCGTCCTGGAGCAGCTTCGTCAGCTCGCCGCGCGTGAGGGCGCCGGTGTTGCCGGCTCCGTACGCCGCGAGCACGTTCAGGCGGTAGAGGGCCGCTTCCCTGGGCTCCGTGCGCGAATCTTCGAGGAGGAACTCGGTGACGATCAGGGTGCCGCCGTCGCGGAGCGACGCGCGCGCCGCGGCCAGCGCGAGCGGCAGCGCGGCCCGCGGACGGCGCGAGAGGTGGTGCGAGAGGAGGACGAGATCGGCGTCGCCGCCCGGCTGGGCCGCGTCGGGATCGCCCGGCGCGAAGCGGACCCGCTCGTCGAGCTTCATGGTCTTGATGTACTCCTCGGTCACGGCCTGGAACGCGGGCCGGTCGAGGATGACCGCCTGGAGATTCGGATAGCGGCGCGCGAGGCAGAGCGCGCCGGCGCCGGTGTGGCTCCCGATGTCGAGCAGTTTCCGGACGTCGCTGAACTCGAGGTCGAGGATCTCGGCGATGCGCGAGAAGGTCGTGTAGGCGCCGACGTGGAAGGCCCGCGCGAGCCCGATCTCCAGCTCGTCGGCACCCTGCGGCACGGACGGCGCGACGCCGCCGCGGACGCGGTCGGTCAGCGAGCCCCAGAGCCCGTAGAGCGGATCGCGCATCGTGCGGACCATCTCCACGTAGTTCCCCGGGACGCTCTCCACCAGGAAGGCGTTCGCCGCCTCGTCGTTCCGGTAGCGGTCGCCCTGGCGATGGAGGAACCCGAGCGCGCAGTTCGCGTCCAGAAGCCCCTCGACCGCGGCCGGTTCGGCGCCGACCGCGTCGGCGATCTCGGCGGCCGTCTTCGGGCCCTGGAAGAGGACGGTGAAGACGCGCAGTTCCACGGCGGTCAGGAGCGCCTGGCTCGCCCAGAACCCGGTGGCCACCTGGAGGATGGGCACCGGACTGAGGCTTCCGGAGAAGGAGGGGCGGGATCCCGCGGCGCGGCCCATCTGATTCATGTCGTGTTCCTCTGGCCCGGTTCGGTTGCGGCTAAGCCCAGCAGTCTAGGGGACCTCCGGAAGGGGCGCAAGGGACGCTCCTCCCCGGAACTTCCGGCCGTTTGGATGCGACCCGGGCCGGATCGGATCAGAGAACCTCCGGGCCCCTCTCGGCCGGAAGTACCCCGGCCCGCCGGAATCGTTCGTCCATCTCCCGGAGCGAGGCGCGCAGGAGCGACGCCTTCCGCCGCACGGGCAGAAAGGCCGACTTGAATCCGTTCACGAGGATGTGACGGACGTCGTCCGGCGTCAGCCGGAACGCGCGGACCGCCCGGTCCAGCTCCTCCGTCATGGTGGTGCCCGAGACGAGGCGATTGTCGGTGTTCAGGGTGACGCGCAGCCCCGCCTTCAGATAGCGATGGAACGGGTGGGCGGAGGCGCGCTTCACGGCGCCCGTCTGCACGTTCGACGTGAGGCACATCTCCAGCGGAACCCGATGGTCGTTCACGTAGTCGAGAACCTTCCGTCCCTCCCCGAGCCGCGTGCCGTGGCCGATCCGGTGCGCGCCGCCGTAGTGGAGCGCCTGCGAGATGCTGGCGGGGCCGAACGCCTCCCCCGCGTGCACGGTCACGTTCAGGTGGTTCTTGGAGACGAGGTCGAACGCGCGCCGGTGCGCCTTCGCCGGAAAGTCGCGCTCGGCGCCCGCCAGGTCGAAGCCGACCACGCCCTTCCCCCAGTACGCGACCGCGACTTCGGCGAGACGGACGGAGAGCCGCGGGCTCTTGTGACGGATGCCGCAGATGATGATGCCGCTCTCGATGCCGTACTTCCGCCGCGCGCGGGCGAGCCCTTCGTGCACCGCCTCGATGGTCGCCTCCATGGAGAGACCGCGCCGCGTGTGGAGCGCCGGACAGTAGCGGACCTCGAAGTAGCGGACGTTCTCGAGGTGATTGTCCTCGGCCAGCTCGAACGCCGCGCGGACGAGCGCCGCACGCGTCTGGAGGACGCGGAGGGTGAGATCGAACGCTTTCAGGTACTCGGGAAGACTGACCCCCGTCGTGAGCCCGTCGAGGAATTCCTGGAGCGCGGCTTCGTCGCGAACGGGGAGCCGGAGGCCCTGCTCGCGGGCCAGGTCGAAGATCGTGCCGGGACGAAGCGAGCCGTCCAGGTGGACGTGGAGGTCGGTCTTGGGGAGCGAGAGGAGGAGTCGCCGGCGGCGTCCGGGGTCAGCCCACGGCGACGTCCGCCGTCGCGGAGGCGAGCGGCGCACCCTGATCCCCCACGGACGCGTACGTCAGCCCCGCGAACGCCGGCACGGCGCCGGCCAGGCGGGCGAAGACCTGCTCGGCTTCGGACGCGCGCTCCTTCAGCGCTCCGAGCGCGAGGCCGAGATCATGGATCACGCGCCAGTCCTCGCGAACGTCGGGCGCGATGGAGAAGACGCGGTGGACGCGCTGCACGCGTCCCTGCGAGTTCGTGTACGTCCCGTCCTTCTCCACCTGCGTGGAGCCGGAGAGGACCCAGTGGGCCTTCTCGGACACGGGCGACGCGTGCGTGTCGAGCACGACCGTCAGCTCGGCGCGATCGAGCGCCCGGGCCACGAGCGCGGGATCGCCGAACGTCTCGAGCGGTCCGCCGCGGAGGAAGACGAGCGCGCGGATCTTCCCGTCGGCCGCGGCCTGGATCATGTCGCGGACGGAGAGGCCGCCCGGACCGGGGGCGACGCCGATGGCGCGGGCGCCGCGCGTGTTCGGATTCCGGTCCCCCTCGATCGTGAACTTCGCGTAAACGACGGGAGGCTGCGGGCGCGCGGGAGCGTCGAAATTCACGATCCCGAGCGCGTCGCGGAACGTCGCGCGCGCGAGGTAGAGCTCCTCGTTCGTCAATTCGGCGGAGGCGATCACGCCGACCGATTCGGCGCCGCCGCGGGCGATGACGCCCTTCAGCGCCGAGGCGATCGCGGGAATCGCTTCCTGCCAGGTCGCCGCCTTCTTCGCCCCGTTCGCGCGCCGCGCGGGGGCGGTCAGCCGGTCGGGCGCGTGGATCGAGTGGAGCTGCCCGCGGCCGCGGTCGCAGATCCACCACTGGTTCACGTCCTGGTTCTCCCGGGCCGTGATCCGGAGCACCTCGCGCCGGCGCGGGTGGAATCCGACGATCGTGTTGCACCCCTTGGAGCAGAGCGTGCAGACCGAGGGCGAGTTCTTCAGCTCCCAGGGGCGGCTCTTGAACCGGAAGTCCTTGCTCGTCAGCGCGCCCACCGGGCAGATGTCGGCGATGTTTCCGACCAGCTCGTTCTCGATCTTCTTCCCGCCGACGGTCCCGATGTAGCTCTCCTCGCCGCGCGCCATCACCGCGATCTCCTCCACGCCGGCGACCTCGATGCAGAGGTTCACGCAGCGCATGCAGAGGATGCAGCGGTTCTTGTTCAGGATGAGCTTGCCGCCCACGTCCTCCTCGGGCCACGTGTTCTTCTCGAACGGGAAGCGCGAGGCCGGCGGTCCCATCGCGACCGTGTAGTCCTGCAGCGTGCACTCGCCCCCTTTGTCGCACATCGGGCAGTCGAGCGGATGGTGGATGAGGAGGAACTCCATCACCGCGCGGCGCGCCTCCTTCACCTTCGGCGTTCGGGTGACGACGCTCATCCCCTCTTCGGCGGGCGTGGCGCAGCCGGCCACCAGCTTCGGACGGCCCTCGATCTCCACGAGACAGATGCGGCAGACGCCGACCACGGGGAGCCCGGGGTGGTAGCAGAAGTGGGGCGTGAAGACGCCCGCCTGCTTCCCGGCCTCGATCAGGTTCGTCCCCTTCGGGACGGTCACCGTCCGGCCGTCGATCTTCAGCGTCACGGTCGCCATGGGCGCTCCCTCAATGAAGCGAGCCGCCGCCCAGCGGGCAGCGCTTCTCGCGGATGTGCTGGAGGAACTCGTCTCGGAACTTCTTCGCGAAGCCGCGCGCGGGCCACGCCGCCGCGTCGCCGAGCGCGCAGATGGTGTTCCCCTCGATCTGGTCCGTCACCGAGAGGAGCGTGTCGATGTCCTTCTCCTGCCCCTCGCCCGTCTCGATGCGCCAGAGGAGGCGCTGGAGCCACCCGGCGCCCTCGCGGCAGGGGGTGCACTGCCCGCACGACTCGTGCGCGAAGAAGCGCGCCGTGATCCACGCCGCGCGGACCATGCAGACGGTGTCGTCCATGACCAC
Organism: Acidobacteriota bacterium; assembly: GCA_035470985.1. GTDB lineage: Bacteria > Eisenbacteria > RBG-16-71-46 > SZUA-252 > SZUA-252 > SZUA-252. The sequence goes on along the minus strand of DATIQI010000238.1, from coordinate 15,441 downwards.
CGGCGTGCCGGTTCCGAAGAGCGAGCCCGCGCGCGTCATGCTGTCGAAGTCCATCGGCACGTCGATTTCGTCGCCGCGCAGGACCGGGCACGACGCGCCGCCCGGGATGACCGCCTTGATCGGACGGCCGCCGCGGACGCCGCCGCCGAACTCGTCGATCAGGCGTTTCAGGTTGTAGCCCATCGGCGCCTCGTAGACGCCCGGCTTGTTCACGTGGCCGGAGATGCCGTAGAGCTTCGGGCCCGTGTTCCGCTCGGTGCCGATCCCCGCGAACCACTCCCAGCCCCGGTTCACGATGTGCGGCACGCAGGCGATGGTCTCGACGTTGTTCACCACCGTCGGGCAGCCGAAGAGGCCGACGACGGCCGGGAAGGGCGGCTTCAGCCGCGGATTCCCCCGCTTCCCCTCGATCGACTCGATGAGGCCGGTCTCCTCGCCGCAGATGTAGGCTCCCGCGCCGCGGTAGACCGAGATCTCGCAGTCGAAGCCGGAGCCGAGGATGTTCTTCCCGATCAGGCCGGACCGGCGGGCCTCCTCGATCGCGGCGTTCAGGATGCGCGCCTCGGCGGCGAACTCGCCGCGGATGTAGATGTAGGCGCGCCGCGAGCCGATGGCGTGGCAGGCGATCAGGGACCCCTCCAGGAGCTGGTGGGGATCCTTCGCGCAGATGAGCCGGTCCTTGAACGCGCCCGGCTCGCTCTCGTCGGCGTTCACGCAGAGGTACTTCGGCTTGTCGGTGCTCTTCGGAACGAAGCCCCACTTCGTTCCCGCCGGGAAGCCGGCGCCGCCCCGACCGCGCAGGCCCGAGCGCTTCACCATGTCGATGATGTCGTCGGGCGACTTCTGGAGCGCGGCCGCCAGCGCGGTGTAGCCCCCGTGCTGGCGATAGACGTCGAGCGTATGGGAATTCGGGAGATGGACGGTCTTCGTGAGTACGAGCTCGCCGGTTCCGATCATGATCTAGCGGTCGACCTCCCCGAGCACGATGTCGATGCTGCCGATGCAGGCGATGACGTCGCTCACGAGACGCCCGATCGCCATCGGCTCCAGGGACATGAGGTGGATGAACGAGGGCGGACGCACGTGGACGCGGTACGGCTTCGGGCCGCCGTCGGAGACGACGTAGAAGCCGAGTTCGCCCTTGGGCGCCTCGATGGCGAAGTAGGCGTCCCCGGGAGGGACGCGGAACCCCTCGGACATGATCTTGAAGTGGAAGATCAGCTCCTCCATGCCGCGCTTCACGTCCTCGCGCTTGGCCGGGAAGAGGTACGGATCGTCGGAGCGCACGGAGCCGGGCTTCAGCCGGTCGAGGCCCTGGCGGATGATCCGGAGCGACTGCTTCATCTCCTCGATCCGGACCAGGTAGCGGTCGTACACGTCGCCGTTCTTCCCCAGCGGGATCTCGAAGTCGTACGTCTCGTAGCCGAGGTAGGGCTTCGCCTTCCGGACGTCGTAGTTCACGCCGCTCCCGCGGAGCGTACCGCCGGTGCAGCCGAGGTCCACGGCCTGCTCGCCCGAGAGGACGCCCACGCCGATCGTCCGCTGCATGAAGATCCGGTTCTTCGTCAGGAGGTTCTGGTACTCCTTCAGCGCCGCCGGGAACTCCTCCAGGAACTTCCGCAGAGCCGGCACGAACGTGTCGGGGACGTCCTGATAGAAGCCGCCGACGCGGAAGTACGAGGGCGTCATGCGCGAGCCGGCGACCATGTCGTTCAGGTCGAGGAGCTTCTCGCGCTCCCGGAAGCAGTAGAGGAAGACGCTCATCGCGCCGAGATCGAGCGCGTGCGTGCCGAGCCAGACGAGGTGCGAGGAGATCCGCATCGTCTCGAGCAGGATGATCCGGAGCGTCCGCGCCCGCTCGGGGACGTCGATGCCGAGGATCTGCTCCACGGCGCCGACGTAGGCCATGTTGTTGCCGAGCGGCGACATGTAGTCCATCCGGTCGGTGACCGTGATCGACTTCGTATAGGTCTTCGACTCCATGATCTTCTCCATCCCGGTGTGGAGATAGCCCATCACCGGGCGGAGTCCGACCACGATCTCGCCGTCGAGCTGCAGGACGAGGCGGAGCACCCCGTGCGTGCTGGGGTGCTGCGGCCCCATGTTGATGGTCAGGGTGTCGAAGTGCGGATTCTGGAGCGATTCGGCCGGGGCTTCGGGAACGTCGGGATTCGTCGTGGCGCTCATGTCGGTCCGATCAGGCGGCGCCCGTGCCTTCCGCCGGCGAGGCCGCCGGGAGGACGGGCTTCAGGCGCTGCCGATCGATCTTCTCCTGGAGCTTCATGATTCCGTAGATGAGGGCTTCGGGGCGCGGCGGGCATCCCGGCACGTAGACGTCCACGGGGACGATCGTGTCCACGCCCTGCACGATGGCGTAGTCGTTGAACTCGCCGCCGCAGGAGGCGCACGCCCCCATCGAGATGACCCACTTCGGCTCCGGCATCTGGTCGTACACGCGGCGGAGGATGGGCGCCATCTTCTTGCTCACCCGCCCGGCGACGATCATGAGATCCGCCTGGCGCGGCGAGGCGCGAAAGACCTCGGCGCCGAAGCGCGCGAGGTCGTAGCGGGACGCGGTGGTCGCCATCATCTCGATGGCGCAGCAGGCCAGCCCGAACGTTGCGGGCCAGATGGAGGAGCGCCGCGACCAGTTCACCATCTTCTCGACCGTGGTGGTCAGGATGCCGTCGGGGACGAGTTCTTCGAGACCCATTCCGATGTCGCTCCGTGCCCGGCCGCTCCGCCGGCGGACGCCGGGTCGAGAGCGGGAAAGGCCTTGAATTTCACAGCCTAGCAGGGGGTCTCGGGAGCGTCAAGGAACGCCCCTAGAGCCCCAGAGACTCCAGGAAGATCTCGGTCACCGCGAAGAGCGCGACCCCCCCGAACACGGCCAGGGGCTTGCGAACCCCCTTCGCTTCGTTCACGGCCGGAATGAGGTCGGTGGCGGCCACGTAGAGCCCCGCGCCCGCCGAGAGCGGGAGCGCCACGTGGACCGCCGACGACCAGAAGGAGATTCCGAGCACGCCGGCGACGGTCACGAGCCCGAGCACGGTCGCGCTCAGGACGGCGTCGCGCCGCGAGCGCCCGGCCGCCACCATGATGGAGGCGACCGTGAATCCCTCCGGGATCTTGTGCAGGAAGACGGCGACCGCGATCAGGATGCCGAGGGTCGGCGTGATCAGGAAGCCCGACCCGATGGAGACGCCGTCGAAGAGCGTGTGGAACGCGAGCCCGAGAAGCGCGGTCGTCCCCACGACCGGCTGCACCCAGTGCTCGTGGTGCGTCTCCTCGCCGTAGTGGAAGTGCGCCAGGAGGACGTGCTCCGCGAAGTGGACGAGGAGGTAGCCGGCGAGCAGGAGGAGCCCGACGCTCAGCGCGCCCGACGACGCTCCGGGCGTCGCGTTCAGACGGTAGCTCTCGGGGATCATGCGGAGGATGACCGCCGCCAGCATGAAGCCGGCGCCCGCGGCCACGAGGTACGACTGGCGCACGTGGTCCCAGGTGCGCGTGCCGATCGCCAGCACGCCGCCCGTCACGTTCGCGGCGCCGGCCACGACGCCGCATCCGACGGCGAGGATCCAGTCCTGGGGCACGGCCGCTCAGCCCGCGCGGCGCCGCATCAGCGCCCGCGGACGATGCCGGGGGAGTGGGTCGTCCCGACGGGGACGAGGAGCTGCTCCTTGGAGTAGACGAAGCCGTCGCGCGATACGTCGGCCAATTCGTAGTTGTGGCCGAGGAAGATGGCGTCCTCGGGGCACGCCTCCTCGCAGTAGCCGCAGAAGATGCAGCGGAGCATGTCGATCTCGTAGCGCTTCGCGAAGCGCTCGCCCGCCGAGTAGCGCTCGGTCTCCGAGTTCTCGGCCGCCTCCATGTAGATGGCGTCCGCCGGGCAGACCGCGGCGCAGAGGCCGCAGCAGACGCAGCGCTCGAGCCCGTTCGCGTAGCGGTGGAGCTCGTGGAGGCCCCGGAAGCGCGGGAACATCTGCATCTTCACTTCCGGGTACTTGATGGTGACGGGCTTCTTGAAGAAGTGCGACAGGGTGATGGAGAGCCCCTTCATCAACTCCTGGACCATGGGTCGCTCCTCGGGAGGATCGTTCGGCGTGGGGCGGAAGCGCTCCGCGCGCCGACCGTCGCCTAAGTGCTTCGGGATGCGCTCCTTATGCTGGTGGGCGCGTCCGAGGACGATACCAAGGAGCGGGTCCCCGGTCAAGGCGGCGGAGGGATGCGGGGGCGAGGCGGGTCCGAGGGGGCGGGTCAGCGGTCGGGCGCGCCGTACTCCTCGGGGCGGATGTCGTGCTTCTTGATCTTGTAGAGGAGGGTCGTCCGCTTCATGCCGTCGAGGCTCCGGGCCGCCTCGGACTGGTTGCCGTTGTGGGTGCGAAGCGCGTTCAGGATCGCCTCCCGCTCGGCGCGCGCCTCCTTCTTGGGGCCGCGGCTCCGCCCGGTCGAGCGACCGCCCGCGCCGCCCGGCGCGGGGAGCTGGATGGCCGCCGGCGCGATCTCCTCGCCGTCCCGCGCGAGCGCCACCACGCGATCGAGCACGTTTCGAAGCTCGCGCACGTTGCCCGGCCAGGAGTGCGCCTCGAGGAACGACCACGCCCCCTCGGAGAGGAGCACGCGCTTGCGCGACTGCTCGCAGATCTGGTCGAGCCAGTACTGGCCGATGAGCCGGATGTCCTGGGGCCGCTCGCGAAGCGGCGGCACCTCGAGGCGGATCCCGTTCAAGCGGTAGTAGAGGTCGTCGCGGAAGAGGCCCCGCCGGACGAGCGACGGAACGTCGCGGGTGGAGGCCGCGATGACGCGGACGTCCACCTGCTGGAGCGCCACCGCGCCGACGCGCCGCAGCTCGCCGTTCTCGATGACGCGGAGGAGCTTCGCCTGCGCGCCGGTCAGGAGCTCGCTCACCTCGTCGAGGAAGATGACGCCGCGATTCGCGGCCTCGAAGAGGCCGGGGCGCGTGCTCCTCCCCGCCGTGCCGACCTCGGTCTCCTCGCCGAAGAGTTCCACGTCGAGCTGTCCCTCCGGGAGCGCGGCGCAATGGCTCACGACGAAGACGCCGTGGCGGCGATCCCCCATGGCGTGCGCGGCGCGCGCGAGGAGCTCCTTGCCGACGCCGCTTTCGCCGAGGATCAGGATCGGGAGCCGGCTGCTCGCCGCGCGTTCCACGATCCGAAGCAACTCGGTGATCCGGGGATCGGCCGTGACGATGCCGAAGCGGAAGCAGGCGGGATCGGCTCCCGCCGGGACCGCCTCCACCGTGTCGACGCGCGGCGCGCGCGCCGCGGGCACCACGTGGAGTTCGACGCCCAGCACCTTTTCCGCGCGCTCGATCCAGGGCGCGAGGCGCATGGACATGGCGAGGCTCCGGGCCTCCCACAGGTAATCACGCGCCTGGCGCCGGTCCTCGGCGTCGCCGCCGGTCAGGAGCGTCTCGCCCGTCCAGACGAGGAGACGGAGCAGCTCGTGCGCGGCCTCGAGCTTCCGGAGCGCGAGGATTCCCTCCTGCGCGGTCCGGATCGCGCGTTCGCGGTGGCCGAGGAGCTGGTGCGCGGTCGCCATCACCCGGTGCATGGCGGCCTCTTCGAAGCGGTCGTTGATCTTCCGGGCGATCCGAAGCCCCCGCTCGCAGGTGACGAGCGCGCGGTTCGGCTCGCCGATCCGGGCGTGGACTTCGCCGATCCGGCGGCAGAGCTCGGGAATCAGGTCGCCCTCGGGCGCCAGCCGCTCGGCCAGGCCGAGCGCTTCGTCCAGGTGCTCGATGGCGGCCTGATTGTCGTGGCGGTCGAGCGCCACCTCGCCCAGGTACTCCAGGGCGATGACGCGCTCGCGGTCGAACCCGTGTTCCTCCGCCTCGGAAAGGGCGCCGCGGGTCTCCCACTCGGCGTCGCGCAGGTCGCCCCGCAGCCGCCAGAGCCACGAGCGGACGAGGCGCGCCTGCACCTTGCCGCGCGAATGCCCGCGCTCGGCGTAGAGCTGGCGCGCGCGGTCGAGATCCGCCTCGGCGCGATCGAGATGCCCGAGCTTCAATTCGGTGATGCTCGCGTTCAGCGCGAAGGCCGCTTCCTCGTGGTGGAGCCCCGCTTCGGCCGCCTCGCGGCGTCCGCGCTCGAACTCGGCGGCGGCGCGATGCAGCTCGCCCGCGCCCAGGAAGCAGAGGCCGAGGAGGTTCCGGGTGCGGAGCATCCCGGTCGTGTCCTCGAAGTCCCAGCGGCTGATGTGGTAGGCAGCTCGGAAGTGCTCCTCCGCGCGCGCGGGCCGGCCTAGGCGCCAGGCGGCGCGGCCGGCGGCGATGTGGAGTTCGCGGATCGACTGCTTGTCGTCCGGCCGAAGCGCATAGAGTTCTTCGAGCTTCGGCTCCGACGAGTCGGCGACTTCGCGCCAGCGGCCGAGACCGAGGAGCGCGCGGCATCGGGCGAGGAGGAGCGGCATCTCGATCTCCTCGCTCGCGGCGCCCGCGGCCTGCGCTTCGGCGACCGCCTCGAGCACGTCCGAGAAGCGGGCGTGCGCGAGGAGGTCCTCGAGGCGCGCGAAAAGGGCCTCGGATCGGTTCGCTGGTTGGCGCGATTCCGGCATCTGTGGTTGTTCCGGGGCGCCCGGCGGGCGCCCCGGATTCACCTCTCCCTACGATTGCGTCGAACGGCTACCAGAGTCCGTTACGGACGAGGAGCCGCAGGTACACCTCCCACGGAACCCGTACGATCGTGCCACTGGCGCGAACGCCGGCTTCGTACTGCGTGATCTGGATTCTGGCGGCTTGGCCCTTCGGCTTGGGGGTCGGACTCGGCGTGTCGTCCGCCGTCGGGTCGCCCTGCTCGGTCGGACCCGGTTCGGTCGGATAGGGCTTCGCGAGGCCCGCGCTCGGAGTCGAGATCCAGAGCGCCCCAAGGAGACCGAATAGGAGCGCCACGCGCAGGATCCATGAGTTGTACCCTCGTGGTCCTACCATGAAACAGCCTCCGCGTCTCCGGCATGTGGAACGTTGACCCGGAGCGGGGACACCCCGGGGTGAGAATCGGCGGGTACCCACACGTCTCCCATCCTGGGAGTTCCGCACGTGAGGGGTTCGGTGAGCGTATCGAGGGCCATGCGCACCCTTTCCGTGGGCTGGCACTCCGGCTATCGAGCGAGACGATAGCACAGGAACTTGGAAACTTCAAGCCCAATCGTATCTTAGAGAATCCCACCCGGTCCGGGCCGGGGGAGCCGACCGCCGGGCGTGTTATAATTTACCAGTCAGGATCGTTCCCAGCCAACCGCGCCCCGCACCTGAGTCCGAGGGAATGAACGATAGCAGCCGGATCCGCACGGCGTTCCTCTCCTCCCTCTGGCTGCACGAGGCGGACCCCGCCGACCGCCGTCGTCAGATCGAACTCACGCTGGCCGACCTCAGTGAAACGAGGCGCGACGAGCTCGGATTCGAGCTGGCCGAGCGGATGCGCGAGGCCGGCCTCCTCGAGCACGTCGACCGCTTCCTCCGCGATGGAAAACCGTACGTCCGCTACCGCGTGCCCCAGTCGGGCGAGTCGTTTCTGCTGCCAGCTTCGGCGTCGCCCCCGCCGGAAACGCTGGCGCGGGCGACGCGCCCGCACTGGCACGCGCGGAGCCGGCTCCTCTACCGGAGCCTCTCGCACCTCATCTCCGTCGAGCGGAAGCTCTTCACGAGGGACGAGCGGAACGCGGAGTACCTCCAGACCGACGTCGGCGAGATCCTCCGCACGATCCTCGCCTCGGCGCGCGACGTGCTGGGGTGCGACGAGACGCGGCTCTTCTCGCTCGACCGCGGACTCGACGACGCGCGCTACGTCCAGCCGGTGAGCGAGGGCGCGCCCTGGAACCGCGCCCTGGCGGAGGCCTGGGTGGCGAAGCGCGCGCTTCCCCTCTACGTCGAGGACCTCTCCGAGAAGGGGTACGTCCGGGCGATGGTGGACGCGGAGGCGATGGACGCGACGATGCACCTCGCGGTCGCTCCCTACGAGCCGACGGGGCACTCCGGCGCGTTCCGTTCGGTCGCCATGGCGCGCGTGGGCGAGCCCGGCTCTCCCTTTCTCTTCGTCCTGGAGGCCTGGAGCCACGAGCCCCACTTCTTCACCGACGAGCGCGTGGGGATCCTGACGGTGGTGGCCGAACACGCCACCGACCTCCTCAGCACGCTGAAGAAGCTCGGCATGCTCGTGATGATCGACGAGCTGACGGGGATCTACAACCGGCCCTATTTCGGCCGCCAGCTAGACCACGAGATCGCGCGCGCCTACCGCGAGGGGCGCCCCATGGCCCTCGTCATCGTCGATATCGACGACTTCAAGCGCGTGAACGACACGTACGGCTACGAGGCGGGAAACGTCGTGCTCCGCGAGATCTCGCAGACCCTTTCCACGAGCCTCCGCCCCTTCGACACGGTGGCCCGCTGGGGCGGCGAGGAGTTCGCCCTGATCCTGAGCCCCGAGACGACGAAGGACGAGGCGCGCGAGATCTGCGAGCGGCTCCGGGTGAAGGCGCAGAACCTCGCCATCGTGGTGCCGGGGCTCGACGGACGGGAGAACGCGGTGCGGGTGACGCTCAGCATGGGAGGCGCCATGTTCCCCGGCGACGTCCCCATCCACCTCGACCGCTCGCGGGGACTCGACCGCGGCGGACGCGACAAGGCCGCGCACGATCTCTGGACGCGCGCCAACTCGAATCTCCGGACGTCGAAGGATCGCGGGAAGAACCAGGTGAGCTTCGGGGGGGAGTAGTCCCCCGGCGGGGCGATCGGGCCCCGGGCGCGGCGGTCGGCCCCGGGCGCGGCGGTCAGCCCTCGATCAGGCACCGCGCGTATTCGGCGGAATCGAACGGAATCAAGTCCTCCATCCCCTCCCCCACGCCGACCCAGCGGATCGGGAGCCTCATCGTCTCCGCGATCGCGAGGACCACGCCCCCTTTCGCCGTTCCGTCCAGTTTCGTGAGCGCGAGGCCCGAGAGCTTCAGGGCCTTGTCGAATTCGCGCGCCTGGGCGAGCCCGTTCTGCCCGGTCCCGGCGTCGAGGACGAGAAGCGTCTCGTGCGGCGCGCCGGGGATCACCTTCGCGATGACGCGGCGGATCTTCTCCAGCTCGGCCATGAGGTTCGACTTCACGTGGAGCCGCCCCGCGGTGTCCACGATCACGCGATCGACGCCGCGGCTCTTCGCCATCGCGACGCCGTCGAACGCGACCGCGGCAGGGTCGGCGCCCTCCTGCTGGCGGTGGATCGCCGCGCCCGCCCGCTTCGCCCAGATCTCCAGCTGATCGGCGGCGGCGGCGCGGAACGTGTCGCAGGCGACGACCAGGATCGACTCCCCGCGCTCCTTATAGTGGTGGGCGAGCTTCGCGATGGTGGTGGTCTTCCCCGTCCCGTTCACGCCGACGACGAGGGTCACGTGGGGCTTGGGGAGGTCGGCGGGTGCCGCCCCGCCGGCGGGGGGCGCGGCGGCCGCGGACGCCTCCGCGTCGGCGAGGAGCGCCTCCACGGCCGCGCGGAGCGCCTCGGCGGGCGACCCCTCGAACGAGGCGTCCTTCAGCCGCGCCCGCACCGAGTCGAGGAGTCGGTCGGTCGCGACGGGGCCGACGTCGGCGCGCAGGAGCGCCCCCTCCAGGACCTCGAAGTCGGATTCCTGGAGCGCGCGGCCGGACTGGAAGACGGCGCTCACCGTGCCGACGAGCGCGTCCCGGGTCTTCTTCAGACCCTCCGAGATCTTCGTGAAGAAGGACACGTAGGAGGAGGCGGGCGCCCGGTCGCGGGACCGGCTACGACGTCCGTTCGTCCGCGCCGACGTCCACCGGCTCGGCGACGGCGACGGGCTCGTCCGGCGCGGCGCCGGCACTCTCGGCGCCCGCGACGGCGACGGGCGCCTCGGCCGTCTCGGGCTCCGGCTCCTGCGAGATGGAGACCGACTCGATCTCGGCCGGGCGCTCCCGGTTCCACTTCACCGAGACCAGTTTCGAGACCCCGGGCTCCTGCATGGTGACGCCGTAGAGGCAGTCGGCGGTCTCCATCGTCTTCTTGTTGTGCGTCACGACGATGAACTGGGTGTTCTCGCTGAAGTCGCGCAGGAGGCGGACGAACCGCTCCACGTTCGCGTCGTCCAGCGGCGCGTCGACTTCGTCCAGGATGCAGAAGGGGCTCGGCTTCACGAGGTAGATCGCGAAGAGGAGCGCGATCGCGGTCAGCGCCTTCTCGCCGCCCGAGAGGAGCGAGATGGACTGCGGCTTCTTCCCGCGCGGCCGCGCGAGGATCTCGATCTCCGCCTCCAGCGGATCGTCGCCCGTCAGGAGGAGCGAGCACTCGCCTCCCTCGAAGAGCATCGTGAAGACCTTCTGGAAGTTCACGTTCACCTGATCGAACGTCGTCTTGAAGAGCTCCGAGGCGCTCTGGTTGATCTTCTCGATCGCCTCCAGGAGCTGCCGGCGGGCGTCCTCCAGGTCCTTCCGCTGCCCCGTCAGGAACGAGAGCCGCGTGCGGCGCTCCTCGTAGTCCTGCACGGCGAGCAGATTGACCGGTCCGAGACCGCGGAGCTTCTCCTGGAGCGTCCGGAGCCGCTCGCGGCGCTCGGGAGCGCTCGCGCCCGGCGCGAGCGGCGCGCCCGGCGCCGTGGCGTCGGTTACGGGCTCCTCGCGGGCGTCGGTCGGCTCCGGCGCGACCGACGGCGCCGACTCGTCCCCCTCGCGGGCGACGATCGCCTCGTCCGGAACGACCGCCGGGGCCGCGTCGGAATCGGCGGCCGCGGCCTCGTCGATCTCCTCGATCTCCGCCAGCGCCCCCGAGCTCTCCGCGTCGGGGAGCCCCAGCGGCGCGACGTAGGAGGCCAGCTCCAGCTCGTATTCGTTCCAGATCCGCTCGTTCAGCCGTCGGGTGTCGCCGTCGGCCTCCGCCTGCTCCAGGTCGGCGCGGTGGATCTGCTCGGTGAGCGACCCGTGCTCGCGGCGAAGGTCGCGCGTGCGCGCCTCGATGTCGTCGGCGGCGCCCTTCACCTCGCCGAAGCGTTCGCGCGCCTTCTGGAGCGCCAACTCCCGCTCGGTCTTCCGCTCGATCTCGAGCGCCAGCTCCGATTCCCGCTCCGACGTCAGCGTCTCGGTTTCACGGATCCGCCGCTCCGTCTCCGAGGCCTCTTCGAGACGGCTCCGGATCGCCCGCTCGGCTTCCTCGGCGCTCGCGAGGAGCCGCTCGATCTCGCGGACCGTCGCCTCGAACGTCGAGCGCGTGCGCGTCGCGTCGATGCGAAGCTCCGCGTGCTGCGCGGTCACCAGCTCCCGCTCCTGCTCCAGGGAGCGGAACTCGACCTCCTCGCGCGCCAGCACCTCGTCCACGCGCCCCCGCTCCTCGTCCGCGGTCTGGAGCGCGCGGCGCGCCTCCTCGGCCTCGGCCAGCGCGCGTTCGATGTCCGCCGCCACCGACGCGAGCGACGATTCCAGCGACGCGGCCGCCTGCCCCATGGCGTCGCCGCGAATCGTCTGCTCGGCGCGGCGCGACTCCTGGATCCGGTGCGCCTGTTCGGCCTCGGCGAGCCGCCGGTTCGACGTCTCGACGCCCTCCTGCGCGCGGGCGCGTTCGCCTCGAAGCGTCTCGGAGAGCGCGACCGTCTCGGCCAGCGACGTCGCCGATCGCTCCAGCTTCGCGGTCAGCTCGACCAGTTCCTCTTCGCGGCGGAGCACCGAGCCGGCCCGGGTGGCGCCGCTCCCGCCCTGCACGATTCCCGGGCCGACGACGCGTTCGCCCTTCGGAGTCACGAAGTGGAAGCGATGCTGCGGGTACTTCTCGATCAGGTTCAGCCCCACCTCGATCGACTCGACGACGACGATCCAGGAGAGGAGGAACCCGGCCAGGGCGACGTAGCCCGGCTCGAAGCGGACGTGGTCGAGGAGCGCGCCCCGCACGCCCGGCGCGCGGAGGATCTCGTCGGGGATCTCGGCCGCGCGCGCGCGGCTCAGCCGGTCGAGGGCGACGAACGTGGCGCGCCCTTCGCCGCTCGCCTGGAGGGCGGCGAGCGCGGCGAGGGCCGCGTCGGTCCGCTCCGCCACGATGAACTGGATCGCCTCCCCGAGCGCCGCCTCGAGCGCCGTGAGCCACTCGCCCGACGCGTGGAGGACGTCGCCCACCGTTCCGAGGATCCGGTCGGGACGCGTCGGTCCCGCCACGAGCCAGCGGACCGAGGCGTCGTAGCCCTCGTACTTCTCCTTCAGCTCCTTCAGCGTCGCGTGGCGCGACTCGAGGGCGGCGTGCGCCTCGCGGGCCCGCTTCTCCACCTCGTCGTGCGCGGCCAAGCGGCGTTCCACGTCCTGGAGCATCGCGTGCGCGTCGGCGACCGCCCGGCGCGCGTCCGCCGCGTCGGAGGCGGTCCCCTCGAGCGCCTGGAGGATCTCGTGGAGGCCGTTCCGGAGCGCTTCCTGGTCGCGCGCCAGCGCGGCGCGCTGGGCCGTCAGCTCGTCGCGGCGCTGCGACAATTCGTCGTGCCGCGTGCTGAGCGCCCGCGCGCTCGACTCCTGCTTCACGCGCGCCTGGAAGAGATCGAGGGAGAGCTGCTTCCGCTCGGTGAGGGACGAGCGCCGCTGGTCGAGCACGGGGCCCATCTCCGCGAGCCGGGTGCCGAGCCGAAGCTCCTCCTCCGCCTTCTCCTTCGCCAGTCCCTCCAGCCGCTCGCGCTCCTCCGCCAGCCGCGCGGCGGCGTGGCGCACCTCCTCGACCGACGCCTGGAGGCGCGCCGACTCCGAGCGCGCGTGCTCCAGCTTCTCCACGAGGCCGGCGCGGCGCTCCTTCAGCACCGAGACCTCGTTCAGAAGCGACGCGCCGCGCGCCTCGTGCTCGGCCAGCGCCTCCTGCGCGAGCCGGACCTCCCCCTCGCGCTTCAGGAGCTCCAGCTTCAGCTCTTCCAGCTCCGCCTCGTGGCGCGCCAGCCCGCCGGAGAGCTCCGCGCGGCGGTTCTCGACCGCGAGCCGCTCCTGGCGAAGCGCCGCGAGGCCGGCGACCAGCCGGTCGTACTCCTCCTTCGCGAGGCCGAGGTCGAGGAGCTTGATCTCGTCGCGGAGCCGTCCGTACCGGCGCGCCTTCCCGACCTGGCGCGCCAGCGAGCGGACTTCCCGCTCGATCTCCCCGATGACGTCGCTCACGCGGGTGAGGTCGGTGGTCGTGAGGTCGAGCTTGTTCAGCGCCTCCTTCTTCCGCGTCTTGTAGCGCATGATCCCGGCCGCCTCCTCGAAGAGGAAGCGGCGGTGGCCGCTCTCGTCGGAGAGGACGTTGTCCACCATGCCGCGCTCGATGAGCGAGTAGGCGTGCGAGCCCATGCCGGTGTCGAGGAAGAGGTCGCGGACGTCGCGGAGCCGGCAGACGTTCTTGTTGATGCTGTATTCGCTCTGCCCGCTTCGGAACGTGCGGCGCGCGATCGTCAGCTCCGTGTACTCCGACGGGAGGACGCCGCGGTTGTTGAACATCGTCAGCGACACTTCGGCCATGCCGAGCGGTTTCCGCTGCGCCGAGCCGGTGAAGATGACGTCTTCCAGCGTGTCTCCGCGCAGGTGGCGCATGTTCTGCTCGCCCAGGACCCAGCGGATCGCCTCCACGATGTTCGTCTTCCCCGAGCCGTTCGGACCGACGACGGCCGTGATGCCGGGCCCGAAGTCGACGCGCACGCGCTGCGGGAAGGACTTGAAGCCTTGGATGTCGAGTCGCTTGAGGAACACGGCTTACCTCGAGGTGGAGGGGTACGCGTGGGCCCGATCGACCCACTTGTTCTCTAGGAGCCAGGACGCGTAGGCGGCCGCCTCGTCCTGCGTGGCGAAGCGGCCGACGAAGACCCGGTACCAGCCCGATCCGTCCTGCGCCTGCTCGAACCAGGCGTCGGCGCCCTTCTGGCGGAGGTCGCGCACGATCGGCGCGACCTTCGCCTCGGAGCGGAACGACGCGACGTGGACGCGGAACGGCTTCCCGTCGGCCGGCGGGCCGGCGGTGAGGGGAATGCCGGCGGCGAATCCGCCCGAGAGGCTCGCCGCGACCGGAGGCTTCGTCGCGGGCGGCGTCGAAGCGGGTGGTCTCGTCGCGGGCGGCGTCGAAGCGGGCGGCGTCGGCGTGGCCGTCGTCCCCGCGGACGGCTCGTTCCCGGCCGGAGCGGCCGTCTCGGGCGGCGCCGGAAGGACCGGTTCTTCGCCCCCGGTGACCGTCTCCGAGGCGACGCGGGCGTCGCGGTGGGGCTGGAGGAGCGTGAACCAGGCGGCCGCTCCGGCGCCGATCGCGACGACAGCGGCCGAGCCGATCAGGAGTCCGGCGCGCGACCGGCGGCGACGGCGGCGGTGTCGCGTGACCGCGCCGAGCCGGACTTCCTCCTCCAGCGCGGAGAGGAGCGAGCGTTCCTCTTCGACCGGTTCGGCCCCCGGGGAGCGCCAAGGTGCGGCGTACGGCCCCTCGCCCGCGGGCGCGCTCGCGGACTCCGACGCCGTCGGGACGTCGGCCTCCGGCGCGTGCGCCGGGAGCGCGATGGGACGGAACGGGTCGTGCTCCACCGGAGGCGCTTCGCGCGCGGGCGGCGCGACGGCGACCGGCGGCGCTTCGGGGGCCGGCGGTTCGTCGTACGCCGGACGCTCCGGCGCGCGCTCGATCGCGAGGGGCGGCGAAACGCGCGCGGCTCCGCGCTCGACCGCGCCCGCGGCGGGTTCCAGCGCGACGCAGCCGATGATCGGCGCGTCGGAACCCCAGAGCTCGAGGAACGCGTCCCGCAGCTCGCTTCGGCCGATGCGCTCCACCGACGCGGTCAGGATCGCGGCGTCCATTCGCTTCGAGAGCCGGCCCGTGAGGCCGGGCTTGTGGAGGAACGGCGCGACGTAGAGCGTCACGTCGGCGCGCGCGGCGAAGACCCGCCCGACGCGGTCCCAATCGGGATGGTCGGAGAGGCGCGACTCGTCGCTGGGATGCGTTCCGGGCCCGACGAGCCAGAGCGACCCCGCCACGATCTCCCACGCCACGCGCTGGAAGGAGCAGCCGTACTCGAGGACGTCCACGAACCCCTCGGCCGCCTCGCCCGGCGGGCGGACGACCGTCGGGTTCCAGGCGTCCAGATCGACGACGGCGACCTTCAGGCCTCGGCGGCTCCAGGCGCGTCCGAGCGCGAGCCCGAGGGCGAAACACTCGGGATCGTTCGGGAATCCGGCGAGGAGGAGCGAGCGGAGCGTGAGCGCCTGGCGCGTCTGGGCGAGCCCGTCCACGATCGCCTCGACGTCGCCCCGCGTGCTGGCGGCGATGAGCTGCGAGAGGGACGCCGCAGCCGGCACGGGCGTGAGCGCCGCGGTGCCGAGGAGCGGCAGGTTCACTTCACGCGCGAAGGCATTGGGATCGGCGTAGCGTTCGACGTCGGCGGAAAGCGTGGTCATCACGACTCCCGGTCGAGCGCGGCCGCGAGGGCGGCGGCGAGAAGCGGCACCTCACGCGGCGCGACGGTTCG
>DATIQI010000237.1:0-2437 GCA_035470985.1 Acidobacteriota bacterium | reverse complement strand
GATGGCCCACCGCTCCGTGGCAGCGGATGCACGAGACCGCGTCCTCGGGCCGGTGGGCGTCGTCGTCGAAGGCCACCATCGCGTCCACGATCTCCTCGTGGCAATGGCGGCAGGTCTCCTCGGTGACCGCGCGATTGCGCGGGGTGATGCGGATCGGCTCGTGGAATCGGCCGGTCGTGAACATGAGGGAGTGGCGGAATCCGTTCTCCGCCTTCACCGCGAGCTTGGGAATCAGGGAGTGGGGCGCGTGGCAGTCGTTGCAGGCGGCCACGGAGCGGTGGCTCGACTTCGCCCAGCCGTCGAACTGCTCCTTCATCACGTGGCAGTTCGCGCAGGCCGCCGGATCGTGGCCGAGGTAGGAGCCGCCCTTCGCGTAGAGGAACGTGAATCCGCCCACGCCGGCGGCCACGCCGAAGAGGACGGCGCTCAGAACGGCCAGGTGGCGCGCGCGAATCATGAACCGGGTATAGCCGGATCGATCCCGCCGCGCAAGAGGAGGTGCGGCGAGCGGCGGGGTCGCGTAAACTCTCCCCGGGGGGTTCCACGTCCGCCCGGGAGCCCAGTGCCCTTCCCTCGTCGTTCCCCGTCTTCGCGCGCGTTGCCTTCGGCGCTGCTCCGCCTGGTCCTGTCATGCCTGGCGCTGTCGGGCGCCGCGCCGCCGCGCGCCGCCGCGCTGCCCGTTGCGCACGTATCGCCCCGCCCCGGTTCGGCGTTCCACCTTCCGGAGGTCACCGTCATCGTCCGCCCGGGAGGAACGATCGCGCCCGCTTCGGCGGCGCTCCCCGGCCTCGTCACCGCCGTCGGCTCCGTCTCGGGGGAGCATTCGGGTCGCGTGCGCCTCTCCGACGACGACCGCGCCCTTCTCTTCCTCCCCGATGCCCCGTTCGCGCCGGGCGAGACCGTGACCGTCCGGATCGCGGAAGGAATCTCGTCCGACCTCGCGCCGGTGGTGCCGGCGTTCGAGTTCGCGTTCGCGATCGCGGGACCGGAGCGCGACGCCGTGCGCCGCGTCCCCGTGCCGGAGGCGGGCGAGGACCTCCTCGCCTCGTCGGCGATGTCCGCGTTTCGCGCCGCGCCCGCCGCCGATTCGCTGCCGGCCGACTTCCCGGCGATGGAATTCGATCGGCCCGGAACGCCGGCCCACGGCGATCTCTTCCTCACCACGTTCGACCGGTCGGATCCCTCCGTGCCGACGTACCTCTTGATCCTGGGAAGCGACGGCGCGCCGAAGTTCCACCGGCGGCTCTTCCTTCGGGGATTCGACTTCAAGCCGCAGCCGAACGGGCTGCTCACGTACTTCGACGTCGCGGCGGGCTGCTTCTACGCGCTCGATTCCACCTACGCGGTGGTCGACAGCTTCCGGACCGGCAACGGCTACGTCACCGACAATCACGAGCTTCAGATCCTCGCCGGCGGCCACGCGCTCCTCATGTCCTACGACCCCCAGATCGTGGACATGAGCCGGGTCCTTCCGAAGGGGAACCCCGGCGCGACGGTGGTCGGACTCGTGATCCAGGAACTCGACGCCGAGAAGCGCGTCGTCTTCCAGTGGAGGAGCTGGGACCACTTCGAGATCACCGACGCCTACGACGTGGTGCTGAGCCGCTCCTTCATCGACTACGTCCATGGAAACTCGCTCGAGGCGACGCCCGACGGGGCGATCCTCCTCTCGAGCCGTCATCTGAACGAGATCACGAAGATCGATCGCGCGACGGGCGAGATCGTCTGGCGCCTGGGAGGTTGGAAGAACCAGTTCCGCTTCGTGAACGACCCGATCGGCTTCTCGCGCCAGCACGACGCCCGCCTCCTTCCCGGAAATCGCCTGACCCTCTTCGACAACGGGAATCATCACGCGCCCCCCTACTCGCGCGCGGTCGAATACGAGATCGACGAGAAGAAGATGACGGCGACGCTGGTCTGGCAATTCCGCCACGACCCCGAGGTCTTCAGCCCCGCCACGGGATCGGTGCAGCGGCTTCGGAACGGCCACACGCTCGTCGGTTGGGGGATCAACGGCCCCGCGTTCACGGAAGTGACGGAGGACGGGCGTGTCGTCGCCGAGGCGCGCTTCGTGTCGGGACTCTCCGGGTACCGCGCCTTCCGCTACGAGTGGCCGCTCGTTCTGCCGGCGCTCGTGCACGTCTCGCCCTCCACGATGAATCTCGGGAGCTCGGGCGACGTCCTCGCGGCGGTGCAGTCGGAGGCGTTCGACGTGTCGCTCATCGATCCGGCGTCGGTCCGCTGGAACGGAGCGATCGCCGCGGCTCCGGACGGAGGCATCGCGGGCGACGCGACCGAGGACGGGATTCCGGACATGACGTTCCGGTTCGACCGCGCCGAGGTGATCCCGGGACTGACCGAAGGCCCGAACGTCGTGGACGTCTCGGGCGCGCTCGTCACCGGCCGGCGGTTCCGCGGGTACGCAGGCGTGCGCGCC
>DATIQI010000236.1:0-7838 GCA_035470985.1 Acidobacteriota bacterium | reverse complement strand
GACGTGGCGCCACGCGCGCGGGATCCCGTTCAGGTCGGTGAGGATGATCGGGAAGTTGATGTTCTGGACGACGTCGCGATAGATCGGCAGGAGCACCGGGTTCCCGGGCACCTCCAGCGTCGCCACGGCGAAGAATCGCGCGAGCACGGTGCACTGGCTCCGCGCCTCCTCGTTCAGCTTCCCGACGATGTAGTTGGAGTGCGCGACGAGCGCCACCATGAGGAGCACGGCGGCGGCGAAGAGATAGACGCGGTGGGTGACCGGGCGGAGCGGCCGGCCCGCCCGACCGGGCACGGCGGGACGCGCGCTCATGGCGGCCTCCGGGTTACCCCGGAGTCAACTCGCGCAGCCCGCCGAGGTACGGAACGAGGGCGTCGGGAATCCGCACCGTTCCCTGCTCCGTCTGGTAGGTCTCGAGGATCGTGGCGAAGACGCGCGGAAGCGCGAGGCCCGAGGCGTTCAGCGTGTGGACGTAGTCCACCTTCGCGCCCTTCCCGGGGGGGCGGAAGCGGATGCCCGCGCGCCGCGCCTGGAAGTCCTCGAAATTGCTGCAGGAGGAGACCTCGAGCCACCGCCCTTCGCCCGGCGCCCAGGTCTCCAGGTCGTAGCACTTCGCCGCGGCGAACGACAGGTCGCCAGCCGCGAGGAGGACGACGCGGTACGGAAGCTCCAGCGCGAGGAGCACGTCCTCCGCGTCCTTCAGGAGCCTCTCGTGCTCGTCGTACGACGTCTCGGGCGTCGTGAACTTCACCAGCTCCACCTTGTCGAACTGATGGACGCGGACCATCCCGCGCGTGTCGCGCCCGTACGAGCCGGCCTCGCGCCGGTAGGAGGCGCAGTAGGCGGTGAGGTAGATCGGGAGGCGCGCGCCGTCCAGGATCTCGTCCTGGTGGATGTTCGTGACCGGGACCTCGGCCGTGGGATTGAGGAAGAGATCCTCGTCGGCGAGGCGGTACATGTCCCCTTCGAGCTTCGGGAGCTGCCCCGTGCCGAAGAGCGACTCGCGCCGCACGAGGTGGGGCGGCGAGACCTCCGTGTAGCCGTGCTTCGTCGTGTGGAGGTCGAGCATGAAGTTGATGAGGGCCCGCTCGAGCCGCGCCCCCTTCCCCGTGAAGAGAAGGAAGCCGCCCCCCGCGATCTTGTTCGCCCGCTCGAAGTCGAGGAGTCCGAGCGAGGTCGCGAGCTCCCAGTGGGGCTTCGCCTCGAACGGGTGCTTCGTCGGAGTGCCGGCCGTGCGGACGACGACGTTGCCGTCGGCCTCCGCGCGCGGCACCGACGCGTGCGGGACGTTCGGGATCCAGTGGTGGAGGGTCGTCAGCTCGGCCTCGATCTCGGCCAGGTGCTCGTCGAGCGCCTTGATCTCGTCGCCCACCTTCTTCATGGCGGCGACCGCCTCGGCGGCGTCCTTCCCCGCCTTTTTCGCCTTCCCGATCTCCTCCGACGCCCGGTTCTTCTCCGCCTTCAGCGTCTCGACCTGGACCAGGATCTGGCGCCGCCGCTCGTCGCGCAGGAGCCAGCGGTCGAGGTCCACCTCGGTCTTCTTGAACCGGCACGCTTCGCGCACGAGATCGGGCTCGGTGCGGATTCGCTTGGGGTCGAGCATCTTGTTACTTTACCAAAACTTGCGCGCGCATTCCAACCTGGCGAGGCCGAACGGCGCGGGTGACCGGCCGGCGATCAGCGCGCGAGTTTCCGAATCTGGCGGATCGCGCCGAGGTGGTAGGCGGCGTGGACCAGCGCGGCGGCGAGCCCGCCGACCGCGTCGGAATCCCAGTCGGCGGCCCCACGCGCGTGCGCGACGATTCCCGCGTAGGCGCCGCGGACGCGCGCCCGGGCGGCCTCCCAGCCGGCCTCGTCCACGACGCCGGGCCGGTGGCTCCCGGGCCAGTCGAACGGGCCGCGATCGCCGTTCGCCCAGCGGACGCTCACCTCCAGGTGGAAGGCCAGGTGCGCCGCCTGGGACGCGATGGTGGTCCCCATCGCGGTCGGCGCCGACGCCTGCGCCGCGGTCAGGCCGTCGAGCGTGGCGAAGACGCCCGCGTTGCCGGTGCCGTCGGCCTTCGTGTTCTCCAGGAAGCCGGTTCCCTTCCCGGGCTCGCCCCCCTCGAACGTCTCCTTCACGAGCGCGAGCAGCTCCTCGGCGAACCTCGCGGCGTCTCCGTTCCCGGTCATCGGATCGTACCCTCCGCGCGATCCCCGGCTACGCCTGCCGGACCGCTTCCGTGATCGGCATCATCGCGGCCCGTCTCGCCGGGAAGAAGCCGCCGACGAGTCCCATCAACGCCGCGAAGATCAGCCCCCACGCCATCATCATCGGCGTCACTTCGAACCGGAAGGCGAGTTCGCTGAAGGTGGCGAAGCTCATCGTGCCGGTCGTGAAGGAGCGGACGGGGAGCGCGAGGAGGCAGCCGACCGCGCCTCCGACGAGACAGAGGGCGACCGACTCGACCAGGACCGAGGTCATGACCGCGCCGCGCGAGAAGCCGAGCGCGAGGAGCGTGCCGATCTCCTTCGTCCGCGCGGCGACGGAGGCGTACATCGTGTTCAGCGCCCCGAAGACGGCGCCCAGCGCCATGATGAGCGTGACGAACGTGCCGAGCGTGCGAAGGAGCGCCGCCATCATCCCCGACTGGGAGGCGTAGAACTCGTCCTCCCGGCGGACCTGGAGCGAGTAGCGAGGGTCCTTCTCCAGGCGCTTCTTCAGCGCCTCGAAGTGGGTCGGATCGTCGAGGCGGAGCGTCACGTTCTGGAAGACGGGCCGATCGAAGACCGGCATGAAGAGCTCCACGTCGCCCCAGACCTCGGAGTCGTAGGCCGTCCCGCCGGCGTCCACGATCCCGACGACGTCCCATTCGCGGCCGGCCAGTCGGATCTTGTCGCCGAGTCCGCAATTCTTGAACCGCTCCGCGACGCGCGCTCCGACCACGATCTCGTTCAGCCCCGGCCGGAACATCCGTCCCGCCTTCAGGCGGGCCCGTTCCCGGAGCGCGAGCGAGTGGGGCGACACGCCGCGCACGATGACGTTCGTGGCGGTGCCCGAATTCCGCTCCAGATTCCAGATGACGACCAGCTCCGACGCCGCGAAGGGCGAACCGTCCGTGGCGCGCGCCCCCTCGGGCTGGGACGTGACGCTGCTCGCGCCCTCGCGCGAGACGATGCTCATCAGCTCGGACGCGGCCCCGCTCCGGACCACGATCGCGTTCTTCGGCGAGCCGGTCGTACGAAGGGCTGCCTCGAATCCGCCCGCGAGCGCGAGCGTGAAGATGAAGACCCAGGCGACCGCGCCGATTCCGAGCGCCGTGAGCGTCGTGCTCGTCCGGCGGACCATCAGATTCCGGACGCTGTAGACCAGCGGGATGCGCGCCATGTCAGGCCACCTTCCGGAGCGCGCTCGCGATGCGGAGCCGCCCCGCCTGGAGCGCCGGCACGAGACCGCTCGCGAGGCCCATCCCGATCGCGAGCGCGAGGCCCAGCCCGACGGTCTCGGGGATGACCGTGAAATTCGGGAACATGCCGCCGGCCGTGAAGTCCACGCGCTGGAAGACCAGGAACGCCGCGCCGCACCCGATCAGGCCGCCGGCCAGGGAGACGAGAATCGCCTCGGCGCCGACCAGCCGGAGCACCAGCCCGTCCGTGTAGCCGAGCGTCTTCAGCACGGCGATCTCGGTCGTCCGCTCGCGCGCCGCCATCATCATCGTGTTGATGGTGACGAGGAGGATGGCGAAGAGGATCGCCGAGCCGAGAATCGTGAGGAGGAGGCTCACGTTCCCCATCATCTGGATAAAGGAGGCCTGGAAGGCCTTCTCGGTTTCGGTCTTCGTGGGCTGCGAGGAGTTCGCGTAGAGATCGTCGATCCGCGCGCTGACGGAGGCGGCCAGATCCCCGCTCGGGATCTCGATCCAGTAGATCCCCACCCAGTCCTTCCGCACCGGGGGCATCTGCTCGTTCAGGTAGTCCCAATGGAAGAAGAGCGTGTTCTCGTCCACGTCCGCCGTCTTCCCCTTGTAGATCCCCCGCACGGTGAAGCGGAAGTCGCCCGGGTAGATGGTGCTTTCGATCGGAACCACGTCCCCGAGCTTCCATCCGAACTTCTCCGCCAGCTTCGCGCCGACGATGCACGAGGTCCGCTCGGCCTGGAACGCGGCCGCTTGCTCGGCGGGGAGCTCGAGTTCCGGGAAGAGATCGAGAATCGTCGGGACGTCCACGGCGAACTGCGCGAACTGGTTCTTCGGGTCCTGGTACGTCCCACCGAACCAGTTGCCGTAGGAGATGCCCCGCACGCCCTCCACCTGCGCCAGGCGCTCGCGGTACGAGAGCGGCAGCGGAAAGACGAGCGACGCGGCGTGGCGCACCACGAGCCGCGTGTCCGCCGACGCGCGAAGGGCCGACTCGAACGACGTCATGACGGTCCGGAGCGTGCAGAAGAGGAAGAGCGCGACCGCGACCGAGGAGACCGTGAGGAAGGTCCGCCGCTTGTGGCGCCAGAGGTGCGCCGTGATGTAGCCGAGGAACTTCATCGCGCGGGGGCCTGCTGCTCCCGGAGAATTCCCTTCTCGAGGTGGAGCGTCGCGTGCGCGCGCTCGGCCGCGTGGGGATCGTGGGTGACCATGACGATCGTCTTCCCCATCTCCTCGTTCAGGCGCTGGAGCAGGGTCAGGATCTCCGCCGCGTTCTTCGCGTCGAGGTCGCCGGTCGGCTCGTCGGCCACGAGGAGCGTCGGGTCGCCGACGATGGCGCGCGCGATGGCGACGCGCTGCTCCTGCCCGCCCGAGAGCTGGTGCGGGAAGTGGTGATCGCGATCCTCGAGCCCCACCAGCGCGAGCGCCAGGCGGACGCGCTTCTTCCGCTCGGCGCCGTTCAGCTTCGTGAGGAGGAGCGGCAGCTCGACGTTCTGGTAGGCGGTGAGGACCGGAATCAGGTTGTAGAGCTGGAAGATGAAGCCGACGTTCCGCGCGCGCCAGGCGGCCAGGCGGTCGGGCTTCAGTTCCCCCAGCGATTCGCCCGCCACGCGCACGTCGCCGCGCGTCGGCGTGTCGATGCCCGCGATCAGATTCAGGAGCGTCGACTTCCCCGAGCCGCTCGGTCCCATGAGCGCGAGGAACTCGCCCCCCTTCACCTCCATCGTGAGCCCCGTGAGAACCGGGATCTCGATCTTGTCGCGGTGGTAGATCTTGTGGACGTCGCGCAGGCGGATCAGGGGTTCCCCCGCGGCGCCGCGCTCCGTTCCGTTCCCCGTCGGGGTCATTCGCTTCCTCCTCCGGCGCCGCGAACGCGGACGCGCGTCTTGTCCTTGAGAGTCGGGGGTCCTTCGACGACGACCATCTCGTCGGGGGCGAGTCCGCCCGCGATCGCCACGCGATCGGGTCCGGCGGGACGCGGCGCGACGCCGCGGGCGACCGCCCGGCCGTTCTCGACCACGAAGACCGTCGCGCGCCCGTTCACGTCGCGCACGGCGGCCTTCGGGACGAGGACGACGGCCGCGAGCGCGGCGCCCGAATCGCCCGCGGCGGCGCCGCCGCGCGCGGCCGGCTCGGGGTCCGCCAGGAACGAGACCCGCACGCCCATCTCGGGGAGAACGCGCGCGTCGAGCGAGTCGAACGAGACCTTCACGAGCACGGTCGCCTTCGAGCGGTCGGCGGTCGGAACGATCTGGCGCACGCGGCCCGAATAGCGGTCCCCGGGATAGGCGTCGAGCGTGATCGCGGCGCGCATCCCCTCGCGCGCGCGGGCCACGTACCCTTCGTTCACGTCCACTTCCACCTCGAGCGTCGCGAGATTGGCCATGGTCACGATCGCCCCGCGCGTCAAGCCGCCGCTCGACGGGATCGGGCTCACGATCTCGCCGACCTCGGCCTCCTTGCGGAGGATCGCGCCGGCGAAGGGAGCGCGGATGAAGGTCTTGTCCAACTCGACCTGGGAGACCTCGAGTCCCGCCTCGGCGCTGGCGACGTCGGCCTTCGTCCGGTCGACGCGCGCGCGCGCCACCTTGGCCCGCGCGTCGGCGGCGTCGAACTCCGATTGCGACACGAGGCCGCGCTGGAGGAGTTCCGCCGTCCGCTTCAGGTCGAGTTCCTCCTGGTCGCGCGTCGCCTTGGCTTCCTCGTGGGCGGCCCTCGCCGACGCGAGGGCCGCGCGCGCCGCCTCGACCGCGGTCCGCTGGTCGCGGTTCCGCAGCACGCCGAGGACGTCGCCCTGCTTCACGCGGCTCCCCTCTCCGACGTAGAGCGCCTCGAGACGCCCGGCGACTTCCGTGGAGACGGAGGCGCGCTGCCGCGCGACGACGTAGCCGTTCGCGGTCAGGACTTCCGCGCCGGAGTCCCACGACCCGGGCGCCGTGTCGCCGCCCGAGCCGCCGCCCGAGCCGGGGCCGCCGCCCATCGAGACGGCCGGTGCGACGACGACCTCCACCGGTTTCGAGGAAGTGAGGACCACGACCGCGAACACGACGGCGATCGGGAGAACCACGCCGAGGAGCGCGATCGGGAGGATCCGGCGCCGTCCGCCCCCTTCGGCGGCGGACGGCGCGTCGCGGTCGATTCGAAGCCCCGAGAGATCGGGCTTCGGCGAGCCGGGGGAATCGCTCAAACGGTGATGCCCTTCTCCGCGCGCACTTCCCGGACGGCCGCCACCATCGCCTCGAGTTTCGCGAAGGCCTCCTCCACGGTGCGCGTCTTCAGCCCGCAGTCGGGATCGACGTACATCTGCTCGGGCTTCAGCACCTCGAGGCCGCGGAGGATCCCTTCCTTGATCTCCTCCTTCGTCTCGATGCGGTGGCTGTGGACGTCGAGCACGCCGTACCCGATCTCCTTCGTGAAGCGGTTCTGGCGGAACCGGTCGAGCAGGTCGTAGCGGCTGTTCGCCAGCTCGAGGTCGATCTGGTCCACGGGGAGATCGAGGAGCGCGGGATAGATCACGTCGAAGTCGCCGTAGCAGATGTGCGTGATCGTCTTCGCCTTGATCCCTTGCGTGGCGCGCGCGAACGCCTTCACGGCCAGCGGCAGCTCCTCGGGCCGGACGGAGATCGCGGGCTCGTCGATCTGGATGTACGTCGCGCCGGCCTCCTGGAGCGCCAGCGCCTCTTCGTTGATCGCCGCGGCGAGGTCCATCGTCATCGCCTCGCGCGACGGGTAGTGCTCGTTGAACGACCAGTCCATCATCGTATAGGGGCCGGTCAGCATTCCCTTGATCGGCTTCTTCGTCTGCGCCTGGGCGAACGTCCACCAGTCGACCGTCCACGGCTCCTTCCGGCGGATCGGCCCGACCGCGACCGGCTTCCGGTAGTAGCGGTTGCCGTAGGAGCGAACCGGGTTCGAGACGGCGAATCCGGGGGTGAGCTCGGCGAAGTAGGTGGTCATGTCGCCACGGTAGAGCTCGCCGTCCACCAGGATGTCGAGCCCGGTCGCCTCCTGGCGCCGAATGACGGCGATCGTCTCCTCGCGCTCCATCTCCCGGAGCGCGTCGGCGGTGATCTCCCCACGGGCGAATTGCTGGCGCGCCCGCTCGAGGCGCGGCGGCTTCGGGAACGAGCCGACGGTGGTGGTCCAGAGTCCGCGCGCCATGCTCACGCCCCCCCCTTCGCGGCCAGCGCGGCCGACGCCGCCAGGCGTTCGAGTTTCTTCTCGGCCGTGTCGGAAGGCAGGTATTCGAGACTCGCGGTCGGCGAGATCTGGTACTCGAGATCGGAGCGCGTCGCGCGGGCGCGCGCGACCCCGGCGGCCACGGCGGCCGGCTCCTCGAGGCGCGTGTTCCGCGCGTCGATCAGGCCGAGCGCGACGGTGCGTCCCTTCGGGACGCGCTTCAGGAGGTCCCATCCGCCGGGCGCCTCCACGAGATCGAAT
>DATIQI010000235.1:0-7069 GCA_035470985.1 Acidobacteriota bacterium | reverse complement strand
AGTCAATCAGCCGATAAGGATACCAACCCGCGGGTATCGGCGGCAAGCGCCGGAGCCCGGCGCGCCCGGGCGCGTCCGGGGTCCGCCCGAAGCGGGAAACGCAAGGCAAGGACCAGTTTGCGGTTGACGCGGTGGCGCGGGAGGGGCAACGTGAGGCCGATTCCACGACGCACCCCGACCGGAGGACCGCGTGAGCCGCACGGAAGCCCCCGACGCCGCCAAGGATCTCCTCCCGCGCCTGCTCGACGCGCTCGACACCGGTCTCCTCGCCATCGACGAGGACCGCTGCATCGTCGCGATCAACGAAACGCTCGCGAAAGGGTGGGGCGTTTCGGCCGACGACGTGTACGGCAAGCCGCTCGGCGAGGTCTTCGAGCCGGAGACGGAGCGCTGGTATCTCCCCGAGCGGGGCTCGAAGGGGGACTCCGCCCGCGCGACACGCGAAGTGCGCGGCACGGTGGGGGACCGCGAGGTTCTCATGCGGTACACCGCGTCGAACCTCGGCGACGACGGCGCGGTTCTGATCCGCGTCGAGGACTTGGTGGACGCGGACTCGGAAGAGGAGATCTTCCGGAACACCGAGCGGTTGATCTCGCTCGGGGAATTGTCGGCCCGCGTCGCGCACGAGATTCGGAACCCCTTGACCGGCGTTCGGACCACCGTCCAGTTCGTCGCGTCGAAGATGCGGTCCGGCGACACCCGGCGCGACGACCTCCGCGACGTCTTGAAGGAGCTCGATCGGATCGAGCAGATCATCACGGACCTCTTGCTCTTCGCCCGCCCGCAGGCCGCCCGTCCCGCCGCCACCGACATGCAGGAAGTCGCCGAGAAGGCGTTGGACAACGTGCAGCGGCGTTTGCACGACTCGGGGATCGAGGTGGAACCCGACTTCGACGAGGGCCTCCCGCCCGTTCTCGTGGACCCCGACATGGCGCACCAGGTGGTGCTGAATCTGGTGATCAACGCGATCCAGGCGATGCCCGACGGAGGCACCTTGCGGGTTTCGACCGGCTTGCGTCGGACGCGCTCCACCAAGGTGTACGTGGACGTGATCGTGACCGATAGCGGTCCCGGAATTCCCGAGGACGTGAAGGAGAAGATCTTCGATCCCTTCTTCACGACTCGCTCGATGGGCACGGGGTTGGGGCTCTCCATCTCGCTCCAGATCGCGCGGGAGCATGGAGGGAATCTGACGGCGCGAAACCTCACGCAGGGCGCCGCGTTCCGGTTCAGTCTGCCGGCGATGGTGGCGGGCACGGCCACGGTCGCGGCCGCGCCGGCGAGCGGCGGCGAGAAGGCCGCGGCGAACGGCGAGAAGGGCGGCGCGGGCGAGAAGGCCGCCGCCGCCGCCGAGAAGGCCGGAGCCAACGGCGACGCCGAAGCCCCTCGTGAGGAGCGGGAGAAGTAGCGCCATGAAACTGCGTGTTCGGATCGCCGATGACGAAGAACTGATTCGCAAGTCGCTCGTGAAGCTCCTGAGCGCCGAAGGGTACACGGTGGACGCCGTGGGGTCGGCCGCCGAAGTGCTGGAGTCGGTGCGGCGCGATCCGCCCCACGTCCTGATCCTGGACCTGCGGCTGCCCGACGGGAGCGGCCTGGAGCTCCTGCCCCGCTTGAAGGCCCTGTCGCCCGAGATGAAGGTCGTCGTCATCACGGCGTTCGGCGATCTCCCCACCGCGGTCGAGGCGATGCGCCAGGGCGCGACCGACTTCCTGAAGAAGCCCTACGAGATGCACGAGATGCTCTTGGCGATGGAGCGCCTGAAGGCCGGGCTCGTCCGCGAGACCCAGCTCGACGCCTTCCGCCGGAGCGAGCTCGAGGCGTTCCTCAAGACCCAGATCATCGGAGAGTCTCCGGCGATCCGGCGCGCGTGGGACGTGGTCTCGAAGGTGGCCGCCAGCGAAGCGACCACCGTCCTGATCGAAGGGGAGAGCGGAACCGGCAAGGAGCTGGTGGCGCGCGCGCTCCACTTCGAGAGCGCGCGGCGCGACGCGCCGTTCATGGCGTTGAATTGCTCGACGTTTCAGGAGCAGCTACTGGAGAACGAGCTGTTCGGCCACGAGCGCGGCGCGTACACGGACGCTCGCGAGCCGAAGCGGGGGTTGGTCGAGCTGGCGGACCAGGGAACTCTGTTCCTGGACGAAGTCGGGGACCTCCCGGTCGGAACGCAGGCGAAGCTGCTCCGCTTCATCGAGGAGCGGACGTTCAAGCGCGTCGGCGGCGGGGCGGACCTGTCGGTGGACCTGCGAATCGTCGGGGCCACCAACCGAGACCTCGAGACGCAGGTGAAGGAAGGGAAGTTCCGAAACGATCTCTTCTACCGGCTGAAGGTGGTGTCGATCGAGATGCCTCCGTTGCGGGACCGCGGCGACGACGTGCTTCTCTTGATGCGGCACTTCCTGGTCTACTACAGCGACAAGTTCCGCAAGCGCTTCACCGGGCTGACCCCGGAGGTCGAGGCGATCGCTCGGGTTTACCGGTGGCCCGGAAACGTTCGAGAACTGCGAAACGTCCTGGAGCGGATCGTCCTCCTGGAGGACGACGAATTCCTGCGCGAGGACCACCTGCCCGCCGAGATGATCGCCCAATACGAGTCGGTGCCGCGCGCCCTGCGCGACGCCATCGTGGCGCGAGGCGAGAACGAGATCAATTTGCCCACCCTGTCGGAAGTCGAGTCGGAGCACATCCTCAAAGTGCTCGAGGCGACCGACGGGAACCGCTCGCAGGCCGCGCGGGTGCTCGGAATCTCGCGCCAGAGCCTCATCGAGCGCTTGAAGCGGATCGTGGCCGTTCGGGGAACGCTGGAGGTGGGTCGGTAGACGGCGACCCCGCCGTCCAGGGCGGGGATCGGGCCATGAGTTCCCCCCAGCGGGTCGACGTCGGGTCGACCCATTCGCGACCGCTTTCGTACCCGTTCGGACATCGCAGACTGCGAGGGACGCGCGCATGGCGGAGCCCCACCCCGCCGAGCTGGTTGTCGCGCGGGCCGTTTCGGGGCGCAGCCTTTTGCAGGGAGCGGCTGGCACAGGGCATGCAGAATCTCCATGACGCAAGACTCGTGGGAGGAAACCATCAACCCCGAGGAGAGAGAGTCATGGCGACCCTACACGTGAATCACCTCGTCATGGAGGCGAAGGATCATCTGGTGGAATCGATTCGCGGGACCGTGGACGTCCCCGCCGCGCTCGCGAACGCGGTGACGATGACGGTCGTGCAGACGCTGAAGGACACCCGCGGCATCGGACCGGCGACGAGCGGCCTCATCGCGGACTGCGTGAAGGGCTGCGTGCGCGGCGCGGCGGAGGTCGGCGTGGACGCGGGGCGCGCGGCGCAGCCGATCATGATCGGAACGGTTCGCGGCATGAAGTTGATCGGCGCGGCCGGCACCGAGTTCGTGAGCGCGGCCGCGGAGGGCCTGGTGCGGAGCGCCGCGGAGTCGGCCGGCAACGTACCGGCGACGACCCGTGGCGCGGTGCAGGGCGCGGTCGCCTGCGCGCGCGAGATCGGAGTCTCGGCCGAGACCGCGGCGTCGGCGGCGGCGTCGGGCGCGGCACAGGCGGCCGAGTGGTCGGGCGCCGTGGCCTCGCGTCAGGTCCGGGAGGTCCTGGCGGAGGGCGTGTCGGGCGTGAAGGTCCTGATCGCGGAGCCCAACCGACTGATGAAGCCCAGGCGCTATATCCGCTGATCGAACCGGCGCCACACCGGCGGGCTCTCGCGACCGCCGCCGGCCTCCCCCACCGAGTTCGTGACTCCTCGCCGCCGGCCGGGCCCTTCCCATTCGAAGGTCCGGCCCCCGCGCGAGGGGACGAACCGCACCCGCCTCCCGATCGAAAGTCCCCACGTCTGGTGGAAGCGCCGGGACGCGTCGCTCGCGGCGGCGCGCGACGCGCTGGGCCCCGGCGCGTGCGAGGCGCACGCCGAGGCCGGGAGGAGGATGGACGTGGAAGCGGCGTTGCGGGCGGCGCGGGTGGAGCTGCGGTCCGGTTAGCGCGTCCCGCGCGCCGAGCCCGTATTCCTCACACGTCGCCGAGGCCCGCCGTCCCGTCGGCGGGCGCTTACGCCGTCCGCTTCCGCGGCGCCACCAACAGCAGCACTCCGCCGATCAACGCGATCCCTCCGATGATCGGCGACAGCGGAATGTTCTTCTGTTCCGTGGCCGTCGCCGTAAACGGCCCGACGTCCACGATGGTCTTCTGCCTGTTGTAACTGATCCCGCCGTAGACCAGCGCGAGGACGCCGACAAGCACGAGAATGAGACCCAGGAACTTCATCGTGTTCTCCGTTCTGCCGAGGAGCCCCTTAGAGCACTCGCCGGCCTTGAATGGCCCTGACCAGCACCATGATGATCGCGATGACGATCAGGATGTGAATGAAGCCGCCCATCGTGTACGAAGTGACCAATCCGAGCAGCCAGAGCGCGATCAGAATTACCGCGATGGTCCAGAGCATGATTCCTCCGCGTTGATTAGTGCAGCCTGTTCACGATCTTGAGCCGCGTGCCCGCCGCGACGCGATCGGTGGCCAGGACTTGGTTCATGATGGCGTCGGTCTCGACATCCGCCGCCGCGGCGCCCAGAGACCTCGCCACCGCGTCGAACGTCCCGGCCGTGCTCACCGTCCGCAGCCGCACGCGGTCGGGCGTGACATTGATCCGCGCCGCCTCGGTGAGCGCCCGAAACGAGCGGATGGCCGCGAAGATCCGCCCCTCATGGGCGTCGCCCAGGCTCGCGCTCCGGCCCAGGAACTGGAACAGGCTCGTGCCCTTCCGGACGAACGCGGCGTCCAGCGTCGTCGGGGGCTGGCCCTCGGCGCCCACGATCATGTGGCCCACCCAGGCGGCGTAGCCGCCGATCGCTTCGTTCGCTCCGTTGGACGAGCGAATGGCTCCGTTCGTCTTCAGGCTCGCCACGTAGGCGGTGGGGGAGAGGTCTCCCGCGCCTTCGGCCGCCGAGAGCTGCATCACCGCGGCCTGGTTCGGCTCCTCCGCCGCCACGGACGAGTGCGAGTCGAAGTGCTTCCACCCGGTCGGGAAGGTCATCTGGAACCCGAGGTTCGGATGGTAGTAGTGGTCGCCGTCGAAGTAGCCCTGCCGCGGGTCATGCCCGAAGAGGACGCCGTCCGCCTGCGCGAGGTGCCCGTCCCGGTTGATGGAGAGCGTTCCCTTGCCGACGACGGCCTGCGTCGCCAGCTCGCCGGTGATCCTCTCGCGGTCGCCCGGATCGGGGTGGGTCGCGAGGAAGCCGGGAAGCCGCTGGCCGCTCTGGTCGCTGATTCGCCGGATCATGGCGTAGACGGCGGGAATCTCGCGGGGATCGTAGCCCGCCTTCGTGGCGTACTCGACCGCCAGCTCGTCGGCCTGCGTCTCGTCCGATCGGCTGTACTTGAGGAAGAGAAGCCCCAGCGCCGTCTGCGCGACGCCGCTATAGCGCTGGAACGTCGGCGAGATGATCGAGCCGAGCGCGACCCCGGCCCCGTAGAGCTGCTGCTGGGTGAGTTGCGACGCGCTATGGCGCCGCGTCACGTGGCCGATCTCGTGCGCCAGGACGCCGGCCAGCTGCGCCTCGGAATTCAGGTACACGAGAATGCCGCGGGTGATGTAGATGTAGCCGCCCGGCATCGCGAAGGCGTTCACCGTCGGATCGTCGAGGATGGTGAAATGCCATTCGAGGTCGGGCAGGTGGGAAACGCGGGCGAGCTTCTGTCCGACCGCGTTCACGTAGGCCCGGAGCTCGGCGTCCTCGTAGAGACCGTACTCCCGGATGACGGGGCCGTAGCCCTCCCGGCCGATCTCCAACTCCTGTGCGGGACTGATGAGCGAGATCTGGGACTTCCCCGTAACGGGATTGACGGCGCAGGCTCCGACGAGCGTCGTGAGCACGGTCAGTGCCGCGACGAGGATCCAAATTCCGGTTCGTGACTTCGGCGTCATTCGGCGCATCCTGAGTTCCCTCTCCACGCGGGTGGGTCCAACGCGACGATCGGTGGGACACGCGCGTCGCGGACTTCCTGGACGCAACGGTCGTGGAGGTCGAGCGCATTTCACGTGCCAAGGCGCCCCTACGTGTAACTCGATGAAAACGCGAGGAGTCCCGGGTGGCGCACCCCCGGGCCGGGGCTCCGCGTGTAACTAAGGCGGTCGTTTCCTACAATCCGGTGCGGCCGCGCCGCGCGGCGATCGGGGGGTATTAAGTGCCGCCCCGAACAAATCATTCGCTTCCGCGATCCGCAATGGGTGTATTGTGAATGAGTTCCCGAGGGAGGCCAGGGCCTTCGCAGAACCCTTCCATGGAGCCGCTACGGCTCCTCCCACCCGGCAGTGAGGACTCCAACGATGTTGCGCGCGCTGCTGGTCGACGACGACGACGACTTCCTCGCGGGGCTTTCCGAGATCGCGGAGCAGGAGGGTTTCTCCGTCACCACCGCCGGCACGCTGAAGGACGCGCGCGAACTACTTTCCACCGAGACGGTGGACGTCGCGGTCGTGGATCTGGCGCTCCCGGACGGCGAGGGGATCGCGCTCCTCCCGGAGCTGAGGGACATGCCGGGGACCGACGTGATCCTCATCTCCGGAGTCGCCACCGTCGAGTCGGCCATCTTCGCGCTTCGTGGCGGTGCCCTCGACTACCTCACCAAGCCGCTCGACACGAGCCGCTTGCGGGCGGTACTCGGGAACGCGGCTCGCGTCCGTTCGCTGAAGGAGCAGGTCGGGACGCTTCGCGACGAACTGCGGCGATTCGGCCGCTTCGGGCGGATCATCGGCAACTCGCCGCAGATGCAAAAGGTGTACGACCTGATCGCGAGAGTCGCGCCGACGGACGCCACGGTCCTCATCACGGGCGAGAGCGGCACCGGGAAGGAATTGGTGGCGCAGGCGATCGTGGAGTTCAGCACGCGGCGCCACCGGCCGTTCATCCCGCTCGACTGCGGCGCGATCTCGCCGACCTTGATCGAGAGCGAGTTGTTCGGCTACGAGCGGGGGAGTTTCACGGGCGCGACCCAGATGAGGCGCGGACACTTCGAGCAGGCGTCGGGCGGCACGCTCTTCCTCGACGAGATCACCGAGATGCCG